>JBBRUE010000209.1:0-9221 GCA_038248085.1 Myxococcales bacterium
CGCCGGCTCCCTCTCGGCCATCGCGGGTCGCAACTCGATGTCGCTGCGCGGGGAGTTCCTCAGCAAGCACTTCGATCGCGCCTTCGAGCTGTTCTCCGACGTGCTCCAGCAGCCCGCATTCTCCGACGAGGAGTTCGAGCGCGAGCGCGCGCTCCAGTTGCAGGACATCGCCAGCCGGGACGATCGGCCGTCGTCGGTCGCCTTCGAGCTCTTCGCCAAGACGCTCTGGCAGACGCACCCCTACCGGCTGTCGACGCTGGGCGAACGGGCGACCCTCGAGCGGCTCACGCCTGACTCGCTGCGCGGCTACCACGGCCGCTTCATGGACCCGACGCAGATGACGCTCGCCGTGGTGGGCGACGTGGACACCGGGGTCGTGCTCGAGCGCGTACGCGCCCTCTTCGGAGGAACGAGAGGCCAGGCCGCAGCCGCGCCCCTCGTGGCCATCGAGCCGGAGTGGCATGGCCCACGACAGGTGAAGCACACGTTGCAGAAGGCGCAGACCCAGCTGGTGCTCGGCTTCCCGGGGGCCCGCGTGTCCGACCCGTGGCGCCGCGCGCTGGAGGTGATGCAGACGATGCTCTCGGGCCAGAGCGGCCGGCTCTTCATGGAGCTCCGCGATAAGCGCTCGATGGCCTACAGCGTCTCGGCGATGGTGATGGAGGGGATCGATCCCGGCTCCTTCAGCGTCTACATGGGCACCAGCCCGGAGAAGGTCGACGCCGCCCTCGCCGGCATCCGCGCCGAGCTGGGCCGCATGCGCGACGAATTGGTGAGCGAAACCGAGTTGTCCCGCGCGCGCGAACACCTCATCGGCACCCAGAGCATCGGGTTGCAACGCAACGGCGCGCGGGCGGGGGTCATGGCACTCGACGCGTGCTACGGCCTCGGCGCCGAGGCCTTCCTCCACTACCCGGAAGAGATCGCCGCCGTGACCGCCGACGAGGTGCGCGAGGTCGCGCGCCGGGTCATCGACTTCGAGCGTTCGGCCCTCTCCGTGGTGGGGCCGTGAGCTCGAAGGCGCTCCTGCTCGTGCTGGCGGTTATCGCGTCGGGCTGCGTGTGCCTGACGCAGTTCGACCCCGAATCGCAACACTGCGAGACGAACGCCCCTGCGGGGCAACAGTGCCTCGCAGGCTACGAGTGCCGCACCGACGGAGCCGACGGAGGCCTCTGCAAGCGCGTCGACGCCGGCATGCCCTGAGGGCCCAGCAATCTTGAGCGTCTCTGACAGCGAGAGGCCCTGTTCCTGTCTCAACTGTTTGGTGAGATCGAAGAGGTTCCCCAGTTGGGACCATTTGCGTTCATCGAGCATCGAAGATCACGGTCTTGCAGCGCTAACAGTAGAGAGGCGGCGACACGGTAGGACGACCTTCTGAACCCCTTCCCGCGGGCCGCGAGCCTTCGCGCGTGAACGAACCAGGCGACGATCTCGCCGGCGAGTCTGACTACCAATTGTCCGCCATCACCGCCGCTACTCGCGCAGCCACCTCGTGCGGAGCCGCTCGGTGCGCGAACGAAGCGTCACGTCTTCGTCCGACAACTCGGTCGCGAGCGACGCGGCACGAACCGCCAACTCCAGCCGTCCCTGGCGCTCGAACTCCGTCGCCCGCGCCGCGGCCCGGGAGCTCAATTGCTGCCGCCGCTCGCGGGACGGAAGCTGGGCTTCCTCGAGCGCCGCGCGCGCACATCGCCAGCGCTGGAGGCCTCGCTGCAGTTGCTCCTCGGCTATCGCCTGCTCCACCTGGATCGCCAGGTCCTCGGGGGTGGTCGACAACAGGGCCAATCGCCCTTCGGGACATCGGGGGTCCTCGTCGGGCGACTGTTCCGAGAGCCACCGTGCCCCGCCAGGCCCCGCCTCGAGGAACGCCGCCAACCCCGGCATGCGTTCGATCGGAATCCGCGCGTCCACCACGTCGGGAGGCCCTTCGCTCAGCAGGAGATCCTCCACCTCGCGCCCCGCATTCCGCGCGAAGACCACCACCCGCGCCCCGGGAAAGAGCACCGCCGCCTCGGCTCCGTCGGTCCAGGCAACGAGCGGCTGCTGAAGGTCGCGGCGCACCCACTCGTCGCGAAGGGCCGGCCGGGGCTCGACGGGCGCCCACACACCCATGATCGGTCCCAGCGCGTAGGAGCCGAGCGTCGCCAACGACAGCATCACCATTCCCGCGCCGAAGCCGGCCCACGACAGCCGAACGAGGGGCCGCTCGGATCGAACCACGAGCACGCCGTCGCGGGCTGCCGAGAGCCCGTCGCCGACCAACATCGCCAGAAGCGGCACGCACCCCAGGAAGAGGGCGCGCGGCGCATCGGTCCAACACGCCAGCAGCACCGTCATCAGCACCCACGCCAGCAGGGTGCCTCCGCCGCGCAGGTGGAACCGCCGCCACACCGCTGCGATGAGGGTCCCGGTCAGCGCGGCCCAGAACCACCGAGACTGCCGGCCGAGGAACTCGAGCGTCCGGGGCACCCCGTCCTCCGAGGGCCACACCCCCTCGAGCGGGAGCGCGCCCCACAGGGTGAAGCGCGCCCCGAAGATGAGCCCGATGGCGAAGAGCCCGGCCACGATGAACCGCGCTGTTTCCCGGGTGGCCCGCCGTCCCTCGAGCCGCGCGGCGATCCACCACGCGGGGCCCGACGCCAAGAGCAACCACGCCGCCGACGGCCGCAAGAGGCTCAAGGCGCCGATCGCCAGGCCGGTCGACGTGCCGCGTCCCGTGCCCAACCCCCGTCCGAGCGCGATCGACACCAGGGCCAGCGCGAAGACCCAGATCGAGGCCCCACTCCCGAGGGCCGCCGCCTCCGCCATCGCCGTAGCGAGCGACAGGCCCAGCACTGGGAGGGCGTCCTCCAATCGCGGCACCCGGCGCCAGACCCACGCTCCCCGCAGCGCGACCGTCACCAGCGCCAGGCCCAGGAAACCGGCCGCGACCCGGGGCAGCCAGAGCGCAGGCTCGAGCCCCAGCCGAAGCACCGCGACCTGCGCGAAGAGCCACGCGAGATTCGGCGGCCCGGCTGAGACCGACGACGCGGGCGTCAACCGCAACCCGAACCCCTCGACCAGCGAACGGGCCAGGGTGAGCGATTCGGCCTGGTCTGCCGAAAGCCCCCAGGTCTGGCCCAGGCACCGCCAAGCGAAGAGCGCGAGCGCCGCGGCCAGGAGGACGACGAACCCCACCCCCTCCAGCACCCGGCGCGACGGCGTCATCTCGATGCCCGGTTCGTCCACACCGCGTCGTAGGGGCAGGCGCAGTCCGTCTCCTCCGGCTCGGGGTAACTGTAGCCCTGGCCGCGGTAGTTGCGGAACAGGGTCTGCCCCACCTGCCGCTCGACGACGTACTCGGGCTGAATCGTCACCTTGCCGCCGCCGCCAGGGAGGTCGACTGCGAGGTGGGGCACCGCCATTCCAGTCGTCCACCCGCGCAGCTGCTCGATGATCTCCAGCCCGCGCGCGATCGGGGTGCGCAGGTGTTCGCAGCCCTCCGCGACGTCCATCTGGTGCAGGTAGTAGGGGCGCACCCGCATGCGCAGGCACGCATGGTTGAGCTCCTTGATGATGCGAGCCTCGGAGTTCAGCCGGCGCATCAACACCGACTGGTTCTCGACCGGCACCCCGTGGTCGACCAGCAACTCGCATGCGCGGCGCGCGTCGGCGGTGATCTCCTTGGGGTGATTGAAGTGGGTCACGATGAAGAGCGGCGCGTGGCGGCGCAGCAGCTTCGCCAGCGACTCGGTGATGCGCATCGGCAGGGTCACCGGCATGCGCGTCCCGATGCGGATCATCTCCACGTGGGGAATCGCGCGCAGCGGCCCGAGGATCTGCTCGAGCCGCTCGTCCGAGAGCAGCAACGGGTCGCCCCCGCTGACCAGCACGTCACGCACTTCGGGGTGCGCCCGGATGTAGTCGAGCCCCTTCTCGAGCTGGGTCCGCGTCAGCTCCGCCTCGCCGCCCTTCGTGATCCGGCGGCGCGTGCAATGGCGGCAATAGACCGAGCACGAGTCCGTCGCGAGGAGCAGCACGCGATCGGGGTACTTGTGAACGATCGCCTCCACCGGCCGGTGGGGATCCTCCCCCAGCGGGTCCTCGAGTTCGCCCGGCCGTACGCGCGCCTCCGCCTTCACCGGGATCGCCTGCATTCGCACCGGGCACAACGGGTGGCCGGGGTCGATCAACGTGAGGTAGTAGGGGGAAATCCCCACCCGGAAGAGCTTCGCCGTCTCGTCCAACCCGGCCCGCTCGTCGTCGCTCAACGGGACCTTCGCGGCCAGGCCCTTCGCGTCGCGCACCGCATGCCGGAGCTGCCAACCCCAGTCATTCCACTCGGCGTCGGTGGCCTGGGGGTACAACGCGCGCCTTCGCTCGCCCGGCTCCGCGGGGCGCACCGGCTCGAGCGGGCCCGAGGCCTGCTCGTCGTGGGACTCGAAGCTCACGCAGGCCAATCCTCAGGCGTGTACGGAGTGACTCGGCTGCGACGGGCGCGGGTCCACCGGGTTGGCCTTCTTCGCCTCTTCCCGCCAATACGCTTGGCCTGACTCAGGCAAGTCGAAGATCGGGTCGAAGTACTCGTACTTGCGGTTGAGCGCGTCAGGGTCGTTCAGCTCGATGCCGTTGCGGTAGTTCTTCGTCCAGTACGAGATGCCCTTCTCGCGATCGTACTCCGCGACCTGGTGCACCCAGCGCTTCCCGACGTACGGAACGTCGCACACGATGCGCGGCGTCGCGAAGCCCGGCATGTACCCCATGATGTCGTGCTGGAGCTTCTGCGCCGCCCCCACCGAGACGCGCCAGTGCTCGGAGTTGGGGATCATGTCGCACATGTAGAAGTAGTACGGGAGGATCCGCGCGTGGTCGAGGAGCATGAAACTCAGCTCGAGCAGGTCGCGTGACGTCGCGTTGACCCCGCGCAGCAGCACGCCCTGGTTGCGCACGTCGCGGAAGCCGATTTCCAACAGCTTCTTGGCCGCCTTGCCGAGCAGCGGTGTGACCTGGTTCGCGTTGTTCACGTGCGTGTGCACCGCGATGTCGACGTTCCGCTCGAAGGCCTTCTTGGCGATCCGCTCCAGCGCCGACATCACGCTGTCCTGCAGCCAGTGCTGCGGAATGCCCATCAGCCCCTTGGACGCCAGGCGGATGTCGCGGATGTTGGGGATGTCGAGGAGTGCGCTGACGAAGCTCTCGAGCTGGGCGATCGGCACGTTGGCCACGTCGCCGCCGGACACCACCACGTCACGCACGTTCGGCGTCTTGCGGAGGTACTCCAGCATCTGGGCCCAGCGCTCAGGCTGCGCCACGGAGAACTTGAGCTTCTCCACCTGGGGCACGTCGTTGCCGACCAGGTCCATGCGCGTGCAGTGGCCGCAGTACTGAGGACACGTCGAGAGAAGCTCGGCCAGCACCTTGGTCGGGTAGCGGTGGGTGAGGCCCTCTACCTTCCACATCTCGGCCTCGTGGAGCGAGTCGCGCGAAGCCATCGGGTGGTTGGGCCACGTGGGATCCCGATCGTCGAAGCACGGCAACATGTAGTGACGCAGCGGGTCGCCCCACAGGTCATCCGTGTTCATCGTGTTGATCATGTGCGGCGTGATCAGGATCGACATCGTCGCGCGCTCTTTTTGATCGCGCTCGATGGAGAGGGCAAGCGTCTCGGGCAACAGGTGCCCGAGCGCAGCCTTGAGCTCCTTGAGGTTCTTCACCGTGTGTCGGCGCTGCCAGAGCGCACTCTCCCAGTCCTGCTTCGAGACCCCCTGGAAGCCGGGGATGCGCGTCCAGTCTGGTTCGATGAACTGGCGCGTGAGCGGGTACGTGAAGGGCTGACCCTCCGCGATCTTCGGGGGTGCGGGGGCGCTGCTAGCTGCGGGCGATGCGGACGTGCTCTGCATGGCGAAGCTATGCCACGACCGACGGACTTCTTGAAGCCTCAGCGCATCGAGAGAACGGTCAGATCTCGCCCTTGACGATCAGGGGCTTCTCTTTGTTCGCCTCCAGAACCTCGAACTCCACCGGCGCAGAACTCTTGCCGTTGAGCTTGAAGACCACCTTGTGCTTGCCCATCGAGAAGTCGAGGGCCGCGGGTTGCGGCACCGGGGTCGTCTTGCCCGTGTTCTTACCGTCAACCCAGACCTCCGCGCCGGTCGGCTTCGACGCGAACGCGACCTTGCCCGAGCCCTTCGCCTTCGGCGGATCCTTCTTCGGCGGCGGATCGTTCTTCACCACCACCTCGGAGTCCTTCTTCGGCGGTGGATCCTTCTTCGGCGGCGGATCGTTCTTCACCACGACCTCGGGGTCCTTCTTCGGGGGCGGCTCGGGCTTGGCGATCTTCACCAGCGCCACCACCTTCTCGACCTTCTCGTGCTTGTCGCCGTTGGAAACCGTGAATGAAACGGACTCGAAGCCATTCTTCCGGGCCGCGAACTCGTAGCTCTTCCCCATCGCCAGGTCCCGCACGGTCAGCGGCGTGACGCCCTTGACCTTGCCGTCCAGGGAGATCTCCGCTCCCGCCTCGTTGCTCGAGATCACCGCAGCCCACAGCGTCGGCGCGTCAGGCGTCTTCGCGTCGGGAACCTTCGTGTCCGGCGTCTTGGGGTCTGGTGTCCTGGGATCCGGCGCGATGGTGGGATCGGGTTTCACCACCGCGATCGGCTGCTCCGGCTCGGAGCGCGTGAACGTCACCGAAACTGGCAACGGAGCCGTCTTGCCAGCCTTGAGCGACACCGCCTTCTTGGTCGTCATGTAGCCAGGCACGGAAGGCTTGAACTCGAAGGTGTACTCGCCCGGCTCGAGCTCGATGGGCTTGGTCGGCTTCTCGATACGGAGCTGCCCCGGGTTGATCAGCACCGAGAACGGCACGTCTTTCGGATTGGCCGTGACGAACACCGAACTCTTGGGTCCGCCGGCAAACTTGATGGCCGCGGCGACGATGACGACCAGCGCGAGCACGGCGGTTGCGGCGATCGCGATCAGCAGCCCACGGCGCTTGCCGTCGGCCGGGGGCGGATGGCGGTGCGTTGCGGGACGCAGCTTGGCCGGAGGCGGCTTGACCCTGCTCGGGATGGCAGGTCGTTCACCAGTGGCGTCGTTGGAGAACTCCTCCTCCTGCGGCTGGTCGTCCTGGTTCTCGTCGTAGGCCTCCTCAGCCTCGACTTCTTGGCCGTCGTCCTGCTGTTGCTCGTGCTGCTCGTCCGCCGGTTGCTCTTCGTCGCTCTCGCCCGTGTCGTACATCCGGGTCTCGTTCTTGGCGAACGGAGAGGGGCCGATGCTCGTCGCGCCGCCGACCGGTGCGTCCCCGATCACGATCTTCGCCCGCCCAGAATTGCGGGGCGGAATGGTCGAGTCGAGCGCGCCCTGCGCCGGCTGGGAGCCGGAGCTCTCGTCCGGGTCGACATCGAGCGCAGCGCGGAACCCGGTGTGCTCGATCGGCCGCAGATCGTGCGAACCCGTGTCGTCATCGACCAGGGACCGGCGCGCGCTCGGCACGAGCGTCTCGTCGACCGGGAGGTCGCGCAGGCTCTTCACCCCGACGCTCGGGCGCGAGTTGGCCGCCGGCAGGCCGTCCTGGGTCGTGGAGTTCCCCGAAGTCGGGGCCGAGGGCCGGAGCTGACGTCCACCCTGCGCATTGGTGTCGGCCTGCTGTGCCTTCGCGCCGGAGAACGGCGAGATGCCGATCGCGGTCGCGTTCTCGGTCGCTCCGCTCTCGACGATCATGGTGCGGTCTCTCGCACCGTCCATCTCTGCGAGTTCCTCCTCGGTGGGAGGCGGAATCTCGATCTTTGAGCTCTGCAGCCCCATCGCGACCGCGCCCGAGCCCGTCGAGACGGCCACCGACTGCGCGGGCCTCCGCTGCGAGTTGCCCGACAGGGCCGCGAGGGACGAAGGTTGCGCGGTGTTGCGACGCGGCGCTGGCGCCTTGGGCGCCGCAGTGACCCCAGAGGGTTCGACCTGTTCGGGCCGCTCGACGGAGGCGAAACGCTCCATCTTCTCATTCTCGCGGAGCAGGTCCTCGGCGAAGGCGTCCTTCATGAACGCCGCGAGGTGCTTGCCCGAGTAGATGGCATCCCCCGCGAGGAGGAACCGCATCAGGTCCTCCTGGAGATCGCTCGCCCACTGGTAGCGTTCCTCCGCCTCGCGGGCGAGGGACTTCATGACGACCTTCTCGAGGCCGGAGGGGATGTTGGGGTTGAACTGGCGCGGCGTCGGGACCTCAGCGTTGCGCACCTTCTCCAGCGTCGAGAAGTCCGACTCGCCGACGAACAGCTTCTCGCCGGTGAGCATCTCGTAGAGGATCACGCCCACCGCGAAGATGTCGGAGCGCCGATCGATCGGCAGACCGCGGACCTGCTCAGGGCTCATGTAGCCGAACTTGCCCTTGAGAATGCCCGCCTGGGTCTTCTGGCTCCGGTTCGCCGCCTTGGCGATGCCGAAGTCGATGATCTTCACCTCCCCCTCGTACGAGATGAGGATGTTCTGCGGGGACACGTCCCGGTGGATGATCAGCAGCTCCTGGCCGCGCGCGTCCTTCTTGCGATGGGCGTAGTCCATGCCCTCGCAGATCTTGGTGGCGCAGTAGACGGCCATCGCCGTCGGCATGATCTCCTTGCGCCGCCGGAACCGCTCGAGGAGCGCGCGCAGGTCCTTGCCCGACACGTACTCCATCGCAATGTAGTAGGCGTCGTCGTGCTTGCCGAGCTCGTGGATGTGCACCACGTTGGCGTGATTCAGCTGAACGCTGATCCGCGCCTCGTCGATGAACATCGTGATGAACTCTTCATCCTCCGCCATGGTGGGGAGGATCTTCTTGATCGCGAGAATGCGCTCGAAGCCCTCGACACCGAAGGCCTTGGCGACGAACACCTCGGCCATGCCTCCTACGTTGAGGCGCTCGAGGAGCAGGTACTTGCCGAAAATGCTGGGTTTCTTCATCAGTTCAGTCGCTCAGACGACTGGACCGGGGGAACAGATGCAGCGCCGGCCCAGAGAAGCAAAAAAGATAGTCGTCTCGCGGGGGTGCGTCAATCGACCAACCGACCAACCGGAAGGCGCCCAGGTGGGTAGAACCGCGCAAAAGTCGGATGAGCCCTAAAAAAGAAACCCCCACACTCGTTTTCACGAGGTGGGGGCATAACAATCCGGCAGCGACCTACTCTCCCGCGCGGGTTACCGCGGAGTACCATCGGCTCTGGAGGGCTTAACTTCCGTGTTCGAGATGGGAACGGGTGTGACCCCTC
>JBBRUE010000210.1:0-9188 GCA_038248085.1 Myxococcales bacterium
CGATGGTCCCGGCGGCGCCGCTGTCTTGCCAGAAGGTGGCGCTGCCCCGGGAGACCGACACCGTCGACGTCGCTGGCGCTGCGGGTTCACCACTCTTCTTCTGCGCCGCGTTGACGGCCCTCAGGGCGACCACCACCACTGCGACGAGGGCGCCGACGGGGACCATCAGTCTTTGCGCTTCGGGCCGCAGCCGAACACCAGCGGCGCGCGCGGCCACTTCACCCCCGGCGCGGCTTTCACCTCGGGCACCACGACGTTCGCCGGCAGCGCGGCGAGCAGCTCGTGCACCAGCCGCCGTTTCGGGTCGCGCAGCTCGGCCATCGCGGAGCGTACGGCCTCCTCGGTGCGCGGGTGCTCGCCGACGGGGGAGCGGTAGGTCTGCGCCTCCTTGAGCCCCAGCTGGAGCATCGAGAGCAGCTTGCTGCCCTCTCGCTCGAGGTCGGTGCGCGTCGCGGTCGGTGAGACACCGAGCACGTAGAACGGATTCTCGGCGATGCGTTCGAAGAGCCCCTGGGCCATGTCAGCTCACCGCAGGCTCGAGTCGTGGCCGAGCTTGCGCGCCTGGGCGTCGGCCGGTTGCAGCCGCCACAGTTGCTCGGTGATGCGCTTGAGGGTCGCGGTGTCGCCGCGGGTCACCGCCGAGCGGCCGTCAGCCACGAGCTTCTCGGCCTTCGGGAGATCGCTCATCGACGACATCTCGGAGGCCGCCGACTCGAACTGCTCCTGCCACGCGTCGGGGTGCTTGTAATAGGCGGCGAGCCCGAGCTGACGCACCTGGCGCACGCGCCGCTGCAGCTCGTGCACCTGCCGCGCGCGCCGCGCCTTCTCGACGCCGGCGACGGCCTCGTCGAAGAGGCGTTGCTCCTGGGGCGAGGCGAAGCGCGAGACCCAGCTCGAGGCCCAGGCCACCGCGTTGACGGCCTCTTCTTCCAGCTCGGGGAACTTCGAGTCGCCTTCGATCTGCTCGAGCGTGGCGTCGATCTCGATGAGCCCGCGCTTGGCCTTCTGCCCGGCGTCGGCGTCGCCCCCGCGGGAGGCGGCGATGTCGCGCTCCACTTCGCCGAGCGTCTGCTCGACCGCGCCGAGCTGCTCGATGCTGCGGGTCAACCCGTGGCGGAAGGCCGAGGTGCGCAGCTGGGCGAGCCTGTCGCGCGTGGCCTTGATGCCGGTGGCGAGGGCCTCGGGGGTCGCGTCGGGCACGAGGAGCTGGGCGATCTCCTCGAAGACCTGCCCGGTGGAGACGATCATCGCGCGCGCCGAGAGCCGGCCGCCGCGATCGAGCTCGAGGGTGAGCTCGACCTGGCTGGCCGCGGGGAGCGTGGCCTTGAGTTGATCGCCGCGGATCTCCAGCGCGCCCACCAGCCGGCAGAGGTGCGCGTGCTCGTACTCGCCCTGGATGATGGGGATGCGCAGCACGCTCTCGCGCTCGCCCTTCACCATCGCCTCCACCGTCTCGTGGCGAAAGGTGCGGCGGGCGGGCAGGGGCGCGCCGCGCTCGAAGTAGGTGTTCACCCCGTCGTTGGCCATCGCCACGCCGATGGTGCGCGAGAGCGGTGGGTCGTTGAGGGTGAGGCCCTGCACGATGCTGAACTTCGAGGGCTTGAGCGCGACCGGCTTGCCGTCGGCGCTCTTGCCGAGCAGCGAGAACTCGTTGGGGCGGCGCGGCTGCACGTCGACCGCGAGCACGAAGGCGCCCTCTTCGTTGAGCGGGGCCTCGGCGCTCTTCCACCCGTCGTGGCGCTCGAGCTGAATGCTGACCGGCTTCGGGCCCGGCTCTTCCACCAGGCGGCCGACGACGTGGGGCGAGAGATCGCTGGTCATCGCGGGGTACTGGAGCCAGATGCGGCGGCCCTGCTCTTCGGCCTTCGCGGCGGGGCGCGCGTCGAGCCCGGCTGACGCCGCGTAGAGCGCCGCGCCCTGGGCCACGAGGGTCATCGGGTCGAGGCCGTCGGCGAGCGTGACGCCGAGCAGGTCTTGCAGGCGGTTGCGGAGCACGGGCATCACCGTGGGGCCGCCGACGAGCACGATGCGGCTGAGCTGACCTTGGTCGAGGCCGTGGGTGCGCAGCAGCCGCACGCACACCCCGATGGAGCGATCGACCAGCGGCATGCACAGCCGCGTCACGTCGTCGCGGGTCAGGGTGAGGTCGACGTCGAGCACGTGCTCGCCCAGCTTGAGCGCGGGGATGAGGAGGCTGGCGGTGGTGGCGCGGGTCAGCTCGATCTTCGCGTCTTCCACGCCGAGCTTGAGCTTGCGCACGCCGTTGCCGATCGAGGGGTCGGATCGGTCGAGGGCGAGGCCGGTGTCGCGCGAGAGCGTCTCGAGCACGAAGTCGACCAGCGCGTGATCGAAGTCGCGCCCGCCGAGGAAGTTGTCGCCGTCGTGGCCGATGACGCGCAGCAGGCCGTCGCGGGTCTCGAGCAGCGAGGCGTCGAAGGTGCCGCCGCCGAGGTCGTAGACCATCCACGAGCCGGCGGCGTTGTCGGTGGTCCACCCGGCGGCCAGCGCTGAGGCGATCGGTTCCTGGATGAGCTCCACCCGCTCGAAGCCCGCGAGCCGCGCGGCCTCGCTGGTGGCCGACGACTGGGGGAGCTCGAAGAGGGCGGGCACCGAGATGACGGCGCGGGCGGGGGCGATGCCGAACTGCTCCTGCACGTCGGCGCGCAGCGACTTGAGCACCTCGGCCGAGAGCGCCTCTGGCTTGATCTTCTGCTTCGCCGCGGGGAACTCGAGCGCCTGGCTGGTGCCCATCAGGCGCTTGAACTCGCCGCGGGTGTTGTCGGGGTCGGCGTCGAGCATGCGCCGCGCCTTGGCGCCGACGAGCACGTTGCCCTTCGCGTCGATGCGGATGATCGAAGGCGTCAGCGTCGTGCCTTGCGGGTTGCGCACGAGGTGGAGCTGCGTGCCGTCGAAGACCGCCGCCGCGGAGTTGGTGGTGCCGAGGTCGATGCCGAGGAACAGGTTCTTCTCGCTCATGGAAGGCGGCGATCTCTGCTGCCATGGCGCTGCAAGGCAAGGGCTGCGGCGCGCGCCATTAATATGGAGCACACACCGCCCCACCTGGAGTAGCCCGCCGCCGGATGAACGCCCTGGACGTCGCGGTGGTCGGCACCGGCACCGTCGGCAGTGCGAGTGCGCTGTTCCTCGCCCGGCAGGGTCACCGCGTCACGATCTACGAGAAGGTCCCGAGCCCCGACACGGTGGGCGCGGGGATCATGCTGCAGCCGACGGGCATGGCGGTGCTGCGGCAGCTGGGGCTCGAGCAGCAGGTCGTGCCGCGCGGAGATCGTATCGATCGACTGTGGGTCCAGACCGCGGCGGGCCGCAAGGTGATGGAGCTCGAGTATTCGCAGCTCGAACCGGGGCTGTTTGGCGTGGGGCTCCACCGCGGGGTGCTCTTCGGCGAGCTGTACCGCGCGGCGTCGAAGGAACCCGGCGTCACGGTGTGCACCGGTCTCGACGTGGAGGATCTGCATTCGCACCGCGACGGGCGGCAGTCGGTCGTCGAGCGCGGCACCGGCAAGCGGTACGGCAAGCACGACCTGGTGGTGGTGGCCAACGGGGCGCGGAGCTCGCTGCGCGACGACACCTCGTTCGTGAAGAGCGTCGAGCGCTACCCGTGGGGCGCGCTGTGGGCGATCGTCCCCGATCTCGGGCACCGCTACACCGGCCGCCTGTTCCAGGTGGTGCGGGGCACGCGGCGCCTCATCGGCCTGCTCCCGACTGGCGTGGGTCCCGAGGGGGGGCCCCGGCAGGTGAGCATCTTCTTCAGCCTGCGCGGTGATCGGCTCGACGAATTCCAGGCGAGCGACTTCGGGCAATGGAAGCAGTCGGTGCTCGACGACGTACCCGAGGCCGCGCCCGTGCTCGCGCAGCTCGACTCGCACGCGTCACTGCTCTTCAGCCACTACCACGACGTGGTGATGTGGCCGTGGAACACCGAGCGCGTGGTGTACCTGGGTGACGCCGCGCACGCGATGAGCCCCCAGCTGGGGCAGGGCGCCAACCTCGCGCTGCTCGACGGGTGGATGCTGTCGGAGGCGATGCGCGGCGCAGAGTCGGTGACCGACGCGCTCTTTACCTATTCGCGGCAGCGGCGCTGGCACCTCGGCTGGTACCAGTTCATCACCCGGTCGCTGACGCCGTTCTTCCAGTCGGATCTCACGTGGCTCGCGCCGCTGCGCGACCACGGCATGGCGCAGGTGACGCGGGTGCCGTGGGTGCGCCGGCAGATGGTGGCGGCGATGGCCGGGGTGTCGCGTGGGCCGTTCCTCGACCTGCTGCGACTGCCCGGCGCGTGAGCGCGTCAGGTCGAGGGGACTTCGACTTTACGGCAGGCAGCGAGGGAGGCAGGTGCCCTTGTCGCACGCGCCCGACGCGCACTGGTCTGCGCGAGCGCACTGCTGCCCAGCGCTGAGCAGGGCCCCGCATACCGAGCCTCCGTCTGCGTTCGCCCGGTCGCGGCACAGGCCCCACCGGCACACGCGGATCTCGACGCAGCTCTCGCCGGCCAGCGGGAGTTCCGCGCACGTACCCTGCTGGCAGATCGCGCTCGCGCGGCAGTCGAGCGCGGAGTCGCAGGCGGTGCCGGCATCGGCGCGGGGCTGGCAGGTCTTGCCCCCGTCGGCCGCCAGGCACGCGAGGTGGTGCTCGCAGTCGTTGGCGCTCACGCACGCCTCTCCGGTGCCCAGGGGCGGGTGACAGGCGCCGGTGGTCATCGCGGTCGCCCCGACGCAGGTCTCTCCCGTGGGGCACTGCTGGAGCAGCGTGCACGGCTCGCCCGACGACAACACCCGGCGCAGGCAGGTCTGGCTCCGCGGCTCACACAGCAGCGCGGCCTGGCACTGGTCGCCGGTGCACGTCGCGGTCTCCGGCTTGCGCAGCACGCACACCCCCGCGTCGCCCGTGTAGGCGTCGCAGTACGACTGCGCAGCGCAGCTGCGCTCGAGACACGACAGGCCGGCGGTGGGCAGCGCGCGGCACTGCTGGCCCATGCACCGCAGGCCCTCGAGACACTGGGCGTTCGCGTCGCAGCTCGCGCCGGCGGCTCCGTATTCTGCGCACTGACCGACCGCGGGGAGGAAGGGTGAGGCGCGGCAATACAGCCGGCTGCTGCAATCGCCGTCGGCCGAGCAGGTGTCGTTGAGGAGCGCGCGGGGCTGGCAGGTGCGCGGGCAGGCCGTGCCGCGGCACACCCCGTCGGCACACTCCACGAAACCGTCGAAGCAGGGCTGTCCGAGCTGCACGCGCGGGCGGAGAAAGGCGCCGCACACCACGGGCAACGTCTCCCACTCGGCGCACGACTTGGTGGCGAAGGCCTCCCCGCAGGCTTCGGCCTTCTGGGCATCGTACCGGAGCGCGCCGGCCGCGACGTGGCTGGGCCAGGTCATCGGTCCGCACCAGGTGGCCTCGAAGGTCTTCGCGCACGCCTCGAGGGCCGCCGGCGACTGCTCGAGCAGCCCGCAGCGGACGAGGTAGTGGCAGCGGCTGTCGTTGAGGACGTGGCAGGCCTCGGAGGCGAGGAGGCCGCCGTCGAGTGGCGTGCCCCCATCGTCGATCGGCAGCACCCCGGCGTCGGGCCGGCCGCTGTCGGGCGGGACCATGACGGTGGGCGCGTCTCCGCACGCTGCTCCGAGGCAGGCCAGGGCGGCGACCAGGTGGAAGTGAGAAAGAAGAGGCTTCAAGGCACCGTCATCTACAGCCCGCCGTCGGCCCGCTGCGAGCAACTCGTCATGCATCTGCCACCGAACCCACCATCCAGCAAGGTGGAGTACTCGCAGTCGTTCGACAGGCACTCGCAGCGGTCGTCGGAGGGGAGGCGACACGAGCGCGCGAGCTAGCCCCACTGGCGTGTGTAGGACAAGGTGTGCTAGCGCGGCGACACCATGAAGAACGTGCTCTGGCTGGCGGTGTTCGCTGTGGGTTGCGGGGTTCAGGACGCGGTGGTGGACGAGGGCGCGCTCGCCGACGTCGAGGCGACGGCCGACGCGCCGCTGCTGGGCGCCGACGGGAAGGACGGGGCTGAGCGGAACTGCCAGCTGGTGCTCCGGAGCCTCGAGCGCGGCAACTCAGTGTGTACGGCCGCCGGCGTGTGTTTCTGGTCGTGGACCGGGCTGCTGGACGTCTCGGCGCAGGCCGTGGCGGAGGGGGCGCGTCCCCGGGCGCTGTTCAAGAACATCGACGCGGCCAAGTGGTCGAGCGTCTCGGCGACGAAGACCACCGGCGCCCCGGCGGGGTACGTGCGCTACCGCTTCAAGCTCACCCGCGACACCATCCGCGATGGCATGTCGGCGACCGCGTACTCGCGGGCCCACGTGCAGGTCGCGCCGTTTCTCCTCACCACCACGGGCGCGCGGCTGTTCGATCACAACCGGGTGCCGGGCGATCTCGACGCGTACGTCCTCAACAACGCGGGCGGCTGGCGCATCGGTGAAGACGCGGCGATCTGCAGCGGCGACGCCGTGGTGCCGCGCGCGCTCGACTTCCAGAACGGGTTTCGGACGCAGCAGCGGGGCGCCCTGGTGGCTGGCCAGCCGGTGACCATCACCTACGGCCTCGATCGCCTCACCACCTGCCGCGGCACGCACAACGGCTACCCCGCGTGGGACCTGCGTGCGTTCGTCCGCTTCCAGCCCTCGGGCACGATCGTCGACGGCACGGTGCGCGGCTTCGACGCGCCCAACGGCGTTCCTTCGAATGCCGGCGCGAAGGGCGTGCCCTTCGACGTCACCATCCCGGTGGGCACGACCTCGATGGCCGTGTGGTTCAAGAACTTCACCGGCGCCGGCAGCAGCTGCGAGGCGTGGGACTCGAACACGGGCGCGAACTACGTGTTCCCGGTGTCCGCGGCCGCTCCGGCGCGCGTGGAGTGGGTGGGCAATGCGGGTTCGAGCTTCTCGCGGGCCTGCGGTCGCCAGGACGGCGCGCCGGCGGTCGAGACCCTCGACTCGTACGTGCAGCAGCGCGCCTGCGCCTTCGTCGAGGTCGACGTCTACGTGCCGGGGCTGACCGACTCGGGCTCGCAGCCGGGCGCGGTCTTCGCGCAGGCCGAGACGAAGCTCGACGGCGTGGTGCTGCCAGTGACCGACCTCTCGTTCGTGGGCCGCGTCGGCAACGACTGGCGCTTCCACTTCGAGGTGCCCAAGAGCGACCTGTATTACGGGCCGAAGTGGAAGACCTTCGAGTACGGCTTCCGCTTCTCGACCGACGGCCGGGTGTGGAAGCGCGAGGTCACGCGGACGATCCTGCGCGATCCGACCTTCTGCAACACTGCCTGGGCCAGCTGCGCGCTCTGACTGGCGGTTCGACTGCCGCCCTACGCTCGCTTTCGTCGCACTGAAATCAACCGGCCGACGATGGACACCGCGATCTCGGCCGGGGTGAGCGCGTCGATCTCCACCCCCATCGGGCTCTCGAAGCGGGCCACCTCGTCCTTCGAGAAGCCGGCGGCCTCCATGCGTTGGCGGAAGCGGAGCGCCTTGCGCTCACTGCCGATGACGCCGAGGTAGGCCAGCGGGGTCTTCGCCAGCGCCTCGACCACGGCCTGGTCGAGCGGGTGATCGTGGGTGGCGACGCAGCAAGAGACCTGCGGCCCCCCGGTGAGCGTCTTCGCCACCACGTCGGGCTGCTCGAGGCGGCGCGTCGCGTGGGGAAAGCGCTCGGCGGTGAGCCACTCGGCGCGCTCGTCGACCACGGTGACCTGGAAGCCGACGTGGTGCGCGAGGGCGGCGAGCTCCTTCGCCACGTGGCCCGCGCCGAAGACGAAGAGCTGGGCGGGCGTGCCGTGCTTCTCGAGGAACACGGTCATCTTCCCGCCGCAGCACATGCCGAGATCGTGCGTGAGGTGGGTCTCGAGGGTGCGGGTGTCGGCTCCCGGATCAGCGAGCAAAACCAGGGCCGCGTCGATCACCTGCTTCTCGATGGCCCCGCCGCCGATGGTGCCCCGCAGACCTCCGTCGGCGAGCACCACCAGCCGCGAGCCTGGCTTCTGCGGGGTGCTGCCGTGCGACGCCGTCACCGTGCACAACACGAAGGGCCGGCCCTCGGCCTCGAGCTGCGCGATGTCGGCGAACAGGCCCATCAGGTCAGTACTTGGTCTTGGGGCAGGCGTTGAGGTCGTTCTTCTTCTGCTCCTCGACGCGCACCACTTCGGCGGTCGAGGTGGTGAGCTGCTGGGCGAGCTGCGTCTCGACCTGCGCCCACTGCGGGTCCTTCGCCTTCTCGGCCTGGACCAGCTTCTGCGACTGCTCGAGCACCGCGACGAGCCCCTTCACCGCGGCGACCTGCTGGTCGTCACCGGCCGCGACTTCGGCGCACTTCGTCTTGAGCTCCTCGAGCATCCCCTTGACCGGCTTCTTCTTGTACTTCTGCGCGAGGTCATCGAACGCGAGGGCGGCGGCGACGCGCTGGCCGGCGGCGATCAACACGTCGGAGGTGCGCTGCCCGCGCATGCCGTCGAGCTGCTGGAAGCGGAGCGCTGCCGGGGCCGCGGCGTCCATCTCCCCGCCGTAGCTGTTCTTGAGCAGCAGCGGCCAGGTCAGCTTGCCCTGCGCCTCGCCGAGCTTGAGCGCCTGGATCTTCCCCGCGAGGCACGTGGTCAGCTCATCGGGGGCGGCGAAGGTGGCCTTCACCACGCCGCCGGCGGCGACCTCGACGTCGACCTTGAGCGTCGGCGGGGTCTTCTGGCCGAGCTTCGCGTAGCACTCACACAGCGAAGGCTGCGCGAGCCGGAGCTTGCCCGCGATGTCGTTGGCCGCGTTGTCACCGAGCCGCACGGTCTGGGGACCGCCCGCGACGGGGATCTCGGTGCTGAGGGGCTTGCTCCCCGCGGGGAGCGCGGTGAGCGGCAGCTTCTTGTACGCCGCCTCGATGCAAGCCTTGCCCGACGCGCTCGCGCCCAGCCCGGTGACGTCGACCGCCACGCCAGCTTCCGACACCGTGACCTTCGCCTTCAGGTCGAACGGCTGCCCGTCGCGAGAGGTGAGCTCGATGAAGCACTCCTGCGTCGCGGGGCTCATCGAGAGCATGGCGCCGGTCAACACCTCGGCGGTCAGCGGCGAGAGCGGCAGGGGGCGCGGGCCACACGAGGCGATGTCGAAGGGGATGACGTTGGTGATCGCCATCTTCTGCGGCTCGGCGTTCTTCGACGGGGCGGGCGTGCTGGCGCCGGTGGTGCTCGAGGTCGTTGC
>JBBRUE010000211.1:0-9157 GCA_038248085.1 Myxococcales bacterium
CAGGCCGTGCAACTCGGCTTTCCGGCCGCCCCGGTTCTGGTCGAGCGAGGCGCCCAACTGCTCTCCAGCGACCCTGAGGCCGCAAAGTGGATGCTGGCGCTCGCCGCGACGCTCGACCCCGCGTTCGCCAGGGCGCTTCACCAGCACTAGGGGGGGTCGAGCGTCTCACGAGAGCCGTGCCGGGCCTGCAGCTGATCACGCGCGGAAGGGAACCTGATGCGCCCTGGCCGCGGATCAGCCACGCTCCGCCCCCAACCACTGGGGGCACCATGAGCAAGCGCTACTTCGAGTTTTCCGAGGGCACGTCGCAGAAGTTCTGGGAAGTGTGGGTGGACGGCAACAAGGTCCTGACCCGCTACGGAAAGATCGGAGCAGCTGGCCAGACCACCGTGAAGGACGAGGGCTCGGCGGCCGGCTCGCAGAAGCTCTACGACAAGCTCATTCGCGAGAAGACCGGCAAGGGCTACGCAGAGAAGGGCGGCGCACCGGCGGCTGCAGCTCCGGCCGCTCCGGCCGCTCCGGCGAAGAAGGTCGAGAAGACCGCACCGGCCAAGACCGCACCCGCGCCCGCGGCCCTTGCCGTCGTCGAGCCCGGCTTCCGCCGCTTCGAGTTCTCCGAGGGCACCTCGAACAAGTTCTGGGAAGTGAAGGTCGAGGGCGAACAGCAGATCGTCCGCTTCGGAAAGATCGGCACGCCCGGCCAGACCAAGGAGAAGGACTTCGACGGCGCGGGTGAAGCGAAGGCCGACACCAAGAAGCTGATCGCCGAGAAGACGGGCAAGGGCTACCTCGAGGTCGGGGTGAAGAAGGTGCCGAGCAACCCGGCGCTCGAGGCCGCGATCGCCGCCAACCCCGACGACGCGAAGAACTGGCGCGTCTTCGCCGACTGGCTGCTCGAGCAGGGCGAGCCCTGGGCCGAGATGATCGCGCTCGCGGTGCAGGGCAAGCCGAACCAGAAGAAGCAGGGCGAGGTCGCCAAGGAGCTCCTGGGTTCTCTCGAGGCCGACATCGTCTGGAAGAACGGCGTGATCGCCGAGCTCGACCTGCAGCCCGACGACGTCGACGAAGAGGGACAGATGGAGGCGACGCTCGAGCGCGTCCTCATGCACCCGGCCGGCCGGTTCATTCAGCGGCTGACGCTCGGCCTCCCGCCCCACGAGGACACCGAGTGGCACATGGAAGGCCTGGCCGACGTCATCAGCGAGTGCGGCCCGTTGCCGCTGCTGCAGTCCCTCGACATGAGCCCCGACGCCGAGCACATGGACCAGCCCTCGTGGCGGCGCGTCGGTGACCTCAGCGGGGTCTGGGCGGCTGCGCCCCACCTGAAGGAGCTCCTGCTGCAGGGCTCCGCGGGCAGCGACGATGGCAAGGCGATCGACTTCGGCGAGATCGACGCGCCGCACCTCGAGAAGCTCGTCTTCATCTCGGGCGGGTTGAACAAGGCCGCGCCCACCAGCATCGGCGCGGCCCAGTTCCCCAGGCTCGCGCACCTCGAGCTCTACTTCGGCACCGAAGACTACGGCTGCAGCTCCACCGTCGCCTCGCTCAAGGGGATCCTCGAGGGCAGCGGCTTGCCCGCGCTCAAGACCCTGGGGCTCAAGAACTCGAAGTGGGAAGAGGAGCTGATCAAGGCGGTGTGCGCCTCGAAGATCCTCCCCCGGCTCGAGGTGCTCGACCTGAGCATGGGCGTGTTCGCCGACAAGGCCGCCGTGGCGCTGATCGCCAACGCCGCGAAGTTCAAGCACCTCAAGAAGCTGGTGCTCTCGGACAACTACTTCTCGGCCTCCGACGTGGGCCTGTTGAAGAAGGCGCTGCCCAACGCCGAGGTCGGCGAGCAGAAGGACGACGAAGATCCCGAGTACCGCTACACCAGCATCGCGGAGTGAACCATCCCCTCACTGAAGGGGATGGTCGCCAGCATGCTCGAGCTGGCGCCGTGCCAGCGCGAGTTCGAACTGCGCGCGGTCGACCTTGCCAATCTCCCGTGCGGGGACCCCGGCCACCACGGTGAAGGCCGCCACGTCCTTCGTCACCAGCGAGTGCGCGCCCACGACCGCGCCTCTGCCGATGTGAACGCCGGGGTTGATCATGCAGTCCGACGAGAGCCAGACGTCGTCTTCGATCACCACCGGCTCGGACGGCGGCAGGGACCGACGGTCCTCCAGCCCGTGGTAGGCGTTGTCGATGATGCGCACGCCGGGAGCGACCCGGACCCGTTCCCCGAGGGTGACGCTCTGGGTCACGCCGATCCACACGGCGTCATTAAAATACGAGGAGGCACCCACGCGCAGCAGCGCCCCTTCCTCCACGTCGAGGCACGCCGGGGTCACGGGTGCGTCGAAGAACACGTAGTCACCGAACTCGATGGTGCCCTGGTTCCGGATGAAGGGCGCATGACCGCGGATCCGGTCGCCGAACCCCAGCCGCTGCACGTCGCGGAAAGCATGGTGGGCACGCAGTCCACCAACGGCGAAGCGCCAGGTCTTCGTCGCCAATTCGGTGAAACCCACGTCTCGCTGCTCCGCGAACGCCCTGCGAACGTCTGTCAGAAGTGAGGCCATACGGCCTTCTTTCTTGCCCGTGTGGGCGACTGACGGGTCAGTGCAACGCGACGGCCAGCGCCACCCACCTGAAAAGACGCGGCAGGGAGAAGCGCCGCGCCCGGCATGTCTGCATCTTGCGCACAGGGTGCGCAGCGGATGCATCTGTCATCAGCCCCCGTCACCGGCCTCCTCGTCTCTGCGATTCCTGACCGCGTACGCAGATCTCCCTTCACAGCTGACGCAGGGTGAAGGAAGGAGGGCCCATGAGAGTTCTCCCTCTGCTGCTCTGTGGGGTCGTCGTGGGTTGCGCGAGCGCCCGGCCGGAGCTCGGCTCCGCGCACCTTCCCAGCACCAACCGACGCACACCGGCTGACGTCGCGATGGTCATCGCCGACCATCAGCAGGACCTGGGCGACTGCGCGCGGCGCCAGAAGGCCGTCGATCCCTCACGCACCGGGGTGGTGGTGGTCGCCTGGTTGATCGAGCGCGATGGCAGCGTGTCGAACCTCGAGTTCGGCGCCGGCGAGCTCAGCGACTCGGAGTACGGGCGCTGCCTCGTCGCGGCGATGTCCAGGTGGAGCTGGGGCGCGAACCCCGACGCAGAGCCGGTGCACGCCACCCACCAGTTCACGTACTGAGGCCATCTTCAGCCGGCCGTGCGCTGCACCGCAGCGATGAATTCGGCCACCAGCTCCTTGAGCTTCGCCGCATCGAACGGCTTGTCGACCAGGCGGTTGCTGACCGTCGCCATGTACTCCGCAGCCCGCTCGGTGAAGGCACCGCCCGAGATGAAGACGACCCGCGCGGCAAGGGCCGGGGCGCTCGCCACCAACCACGCGTGCAGGTCCATGCCCGACACCAGCGGCATCATCAAGTCGCAGAGGATGAGGTCGAAGGCCGGGTCCTTTTCGAGCAGCGCCCTGGCTTCCCTGCCGGAAGACGCGGTGACGACGTCGTGCTGTCGCCCGAACAAGCGTGCCAGCGTCTTGCGAATCGGCTCCTCGTCGTCCACCACCAGAATTCGTCCGCGCCGCGTCGACTCGGGGGGCTTCGGCACGAGCGCCGGGGGGCCACTCGTCACTGCCTCCGCCAGGTTCGCAGGGAGCCGAACGATGAAGCGGGTGCCCTTGCCGACCTCGGTGTCGACGTGAAGGTCACCGTCGAACTCGGCGACGATGTTCCGGCAGATGGAGAGCCCCAGCCCCGAGCCCTTGCCGAACTTCTTGGTGGTGAAGAAGGGCTCGAAGATGCGCTCCAGGTTCTCGGGAGAGATGCCCGGCCCGGTGTCTGCGACTTCGGCGAACACGTCGTCGCCCGTGGCCCAGGTGCGAATGGTGATGCGGTTCTGGTCCACCGGGCCGTCGCCGATCGCGTGGGCGGCGTTGATGATGAGGTTCAGGAACACCTGCGTCAGCTTGCCCTCGGAGGCGAAGACGGGGGGAACCCGACCGAACTCAGTGACGACGCTGGCGCAGTACTTCACCTCGTTCCTGGACATGGTGACGGCGCTGTCGATGGCGACGCGCAGGTCGAAGCGCTCGCGCGTGTCCCGATCAGCCCGTGAGAAGGCCCCCAGCCGTCTCGAGATGGCCTGAATTCTGCGCGTGCCCTCGAGGGCCTGCTGCGCGCACTCCACCAGGTCCTGGAGCAGCGCCGGGGCGACCAGGTCGGCTGCACCCCCGGCCGCCTCGACGAACGCCGCCTCGCCCTGGTGGTGCCTCAGGGCCGTGCTGAGCTGGTTCGTGACGGCGACGAGCCTCGGCAGCTGCTGGGCGAGGAGCTCGCTGTTCGCGAGGACGTAGGCCAGCGGGTTGTTGATTTCGTGGCCGACGCCAGCCGCCAGCATGCCCATGCTCGCCAGCCGGTCTGCCAGGGCGAGGCTGGCCTCCAGCCTCCGGCGCTCGGTGACGTCGTGTATCGAGCCCACGAGGAACTTCTCGCCTGAGCTTTCAATGAAGCGGGTCTTCCGCGTGACGATGGTGCGCGTGGGCCTCCCTTTCAGCGTGAGGGACTCCTCGCGCACGTCGGGCACTCCGGTATCGAGGACGCGCCGGTCTACGGCGAGAAATTGCCACCGCTCGTCGGGCGCGACGTTCTCGGCGAGGGTCTTGCCCAACACGTCACGCCTGGCCAACTCGAACATTTCGCAGAAGGCGCGATTCGCGTGGATGACCCGGTGCTCGTCGTCCTTGACGAACAAGGGGTCTCCAACCGCGTCGAGGATGGTCTCCAGGCGCTCCTCATTCCGCACCGCCGCAGCAGCCTGCTTGCGCACGCTGAGGTCGCGCACGATGGCTTGCATGCGCCCCCCGGAGAGCGCGTTGGTCGTCAGCTCCGCGGTCACGTACGTCCCGTCCTTGCGCCGCAACCGCCGCTCGGACTGCTCCACCCCGCCCGAGGCGAGCTTGCCCTTCAGCGCGTCTTGCCTGGGCACGTCCTCGATCGAAACGAGGTCCGCGACGTTCAGACGCAGAAGCTCGTCTCGGGTGTAGCCAACCATGCGGCAGCCGGCGGGGTTGACGTCGAGGTAGCGCCCGGTTCCGTCAGCGATGAACAGGCCATCTGAGGTGGCGAGGAACAGGTCGTCGCGCGTCGCGGAGGCAAGCGCCTCCGTCAACCGTGACACCTGGTCAGCCAGCTCCTGGTAGCCCGGTTTCACTTGTCCGCTGCCCGGATCGGCTTCGGAAACTGCGCCCGGCACTTCGGCCATGGTCTGTCCTCGCCTCGTCGAGCGTGGCACATCGAAGGCCGGGGCGAGCCGCCATCGCTGAGTGATTTGCCGCGAACCGTCGGAGGCCGCGCTGGGGGAGGGAGTAGACTTCGCGCGTGCCCCACATCCGGCGAAACACCCCGCTCGCGCCTGCCCCTGCCCAGCCGTCAGCGCCGGCCTCGCCGAAGCCCGCCCTCGACGCGGGTGAAGCGGCGCCGATGGGTTGGGTCGCGCAAGCGAAGGCCAACCGCGCAGACGACGGCGCCCAGATGATCTCCTCGCTCAAGGCGGCGGCCGTCGGGCTCAAGCCGGAGCTGGGGGCGATCTCGACGGCCCCCCTGCTCGGCGCGCTCGGCGACGGCAGCGCGACCATCGACGTGCCGCTCAAGGCGGGTTCGTACACGTTCAAGGGCGTGTCCTTCGAGGTCAAGCCGGGCACCGTCGCGCACGTCGACGTGCAGGTGAAGAACGGCGAGCTGGTGCCGGTCGGCCGGGGCCAGCAGGGCACGAAGGTGAAGCTCGACCCTCCGCTCGACCTCCCGCTGTGGATCACCGGTCGCGGTGTCGAGCTCCAGGGCACCGACGCGCACCAGAAGTTCGAGGCCGAGCTCGGTGGCTTCTTCGACGTCAGCTTCAAGGCGAAGAAGCTCAGCGAGCTCGTCTCCGGGGCGAGGACGGAGTCGCCGGGCGCGAGCTCCACCACGGCACCCGCGCACGGCGAGCTCGGCGGCCTCGCCGCGCAGTTGCTCGACCTCTCGAAGGTGAAGGTCGACGCGCGCGTGACGCTCCGCGGGGCCGACCTCGACCTCGGCGGCGCGAAGGTGAAGATCGACCCCTCGACCACCTTCTCGGTGAAGGGCGACGGCCAGCACGCGACGGTCACCGGCCACGTGCAGCTCGACGGCTTCGCGCTCAAGGAAGGTGGGGTCGCGTTCGCCAGCAGCGGTCACGGAGGCAAGGCCGAGCTCTCGACCTCCATCGACCGGGTGGCCGGCGGCTACCAGCTCGACTCGCGCCTGAGCGGCCTCTCGCTCTCGGTCGACGCGCTCGAGAGCAGCCAACCCAGCGCGGTGGTGCCCGGCAAGATGGACAAGGTGACCCTGGGGCCCACGCAGATCGACGACGGCGAGCTGCGCCTCACCAGCAAGCTGGGCCTCGACGGGCTCGCCGCCACCGGCTTCAGCAAGCCCACCGTCGCGCTGTCGATCAAGGCGCGCGGCACCCTCGAAGACGCGCAGCTCACGGTGAAGGACGCGAAGGACTCGGCGACGGCGAGCGTGCGCGGGCAGTTCTCCGGCTCGCTGGGCATCGGGCCCGACGGCGTGCGCTTCGACGCGCAGCTGACGGCCGCCCACGTCGACGTGCGCGACCTCCAGCAGACGGTGCACGGCAACCAGGTCTCCATCGAGCGCGCGGTGGCCGACGGCGACGTGCACTTCACCAACGCGCCCGGGCGCCTCACCATCGACGGCGAAGCGAAGAACCTCGACCTCGTCATCGACGACTTCAAGGGCGGCGCCGGCACCACGAAGGCCGACCTCGGGCGCACCACGGTGACGGGCGGAGGCCAGGTGCACGTGGGCGGCGACGGGGTGCGCGTCGAAGGCCGGCTGCACGGCACGTCGGTCATCGACAGCGCGTCGTTCGCGGGCGGCAAGGGCAAGGCGGCGGCGGCGCTGGGCAGCTCCACGCTCTCGGGCGACCTGACGAAGCTCGAGCTCGGCCAGGGCGCGGCCACCCTGCGCCTGGAGAACGTCACCGCCGACGTCGGCGTGCAGCGCGCCTCGCTCGACGTGGGCAAGGCGCAGGTCAGCGGCGGCGGGCGGGTGAAGGGCACCGGCACGGTGGTGCTCGACGCGAACGGCTTCTCGCTCGACGGCAAGGGCCAGGTGTCGATGCAGCTCGACGACGGCCGGGTGCACAGCTCGACGATGGACCTCACGCTGGGCAAGGGCAGCGGCGCCGAGCTCAACATCAACGAGCTCTCGTTGGGCAAGACGACGCGGGTGAAGGTCGGCCCGGGGAGCCGCCTCGACGCGGTGCTGGCGGGCGGCTCGCTCGAGGTCGGGGGCACCACGGTGGAGCTCGAGCGCGGCGGCCACGCGGAGCTCTCGGTGAAGACCGTCGACGTGCGCGACGGGAAGACCGACCTTCGCGGCTCGCTGAAGCTGGACGCGAAGGTGAAGGCGGGCGGCCTCCTCGGTGGGCTCGAGGTGAAGGGCGCGAAGGTGCACCCCGCCGACGTACAGGGCCGGGTGAAGGTCTCCATCGACGACGTGCACCTCGCGGACGACCGGCTGAGCTTCCAGAGCGCGCAGCTCACCCTCGACGCGAAGGTGGGCCGCTACGTCGGCTTCGCCCAGCCCGGAAAGCCCGGCCACGGCACGCTGAAGGACCCGGTGCCGGTGGTGTCGGCGGCCGAGGTGAAGAAGTCTACTGCGGCGCAGTTGGCGGGCGTGGCGCCGCCGCCCACCCTCCCCGGCTCGCCGGTCGACGCGCTCAAGCTGCTGCGCGACGGGGACCTGCGCGTCGAGGTTCCCCTGCAGGGCACCATCGAGGCCCTGGGGATGGACGTGGTGAAGCTGCCGGCCGGCGCGAAGCTCGACCTCGCGCTGTCGGTGCGCGACGGGAAGATCGTCGCGAAGGACACGAAGGCCACGCTCTCGGGTGGCGTGACGGCCGTCGGCGTGAAGGTGGTCGGCGCGCACCTCGACGAGAAGCTCCGCCTGCACGCGGACCTGGAGATCGCCGGCCGCAGGGTGAGCGTGCCGGTGCCGGGGGTGAAGGTGCCCGCCGACATGGAGCAGCTCGCGGCGCTGGCGACGAAGAACAGCAAGCCCTCCGGCGCGCCCTCGAAGCCCAGCGCTGGCGGGAGCGAGCTGCTCGACCTGCGACACGCGCAGCTCGACGTCACCAACGCCACCTTCAGCGCAGGGCGCCTCGCGATTCCCGGCGGCGCGGTGGAGCTGGCGGCCGGCTCGAAGCTCTCGTTCCACGGCACGCCGCTCGCGGGCGAATTGAGCGGCTCGGTCGCGCTCGACGGCGTCACCCTCACCCGCGACGACGTGGCGCTCAAGGGCTCGGCGGGCCGCGGGGAACTGCAGCTCAAGTACCGGCGGGTGGGCGACCAGGCGGTCGTCGACGGGCGGCTCTCGAACCTCTCGATGTCCACCGACTACGTGGTGCGGAAGTCCGCTGACGGCGACTACGTCTCGCTCGGCGCCGGGCGGATGTCGGGCGGCTCGGTGTCATTGCACGCGGAGGTCGCGCTCGACGCCAACGGCCTGCCTCAACTCAAGGGCCTCGCGGCGAACAGCGAGGCGTCGGTGAACGTGCCCAGCTTCGTCGGTGACTTGAAGGGCGCGCGGGTGACGACGGACCGCGGTTCGGCGGCGATCGGCGCGAGCCACGTCGAAGGCGCAATGGGCTTCAGCCAGGAGAACGGCCTGACGCTCAAGGGGACGGTGGACGCGGTGGACGCGGAGGTCTCGGGCGTGGAGGTGCGGCAGAAGGGCCGCTCGCTCGACGTGGAGCACGCGCGCCTCACCGGCCGGGCGGGCTCGATCGACCTCGGCCCCGGCCACCTGTCGGTCGACGCCAGGCAGCTCGACTGGGACGCGACGGTGCGGCAGGTCGACGCGAAGGTCGCGCGCGGGAAGCTCAAGGCGGGGCAGCTCCACGTGTCGGGGGAAGGCCGCTTCGCCTACGACTCGAAGAAGGAGCTGCGGGTCGAGGGCAAGCTGCACGTCGACGGCAACGTCGGGGGCGAGGTCTCGCTGGCGAAGGCGGTCACCGTCAACCGCAAGAGCG
The DNA here is from genome assembly GCA_038248085.1 of Myxococcales bacterium. GTDB lineage: Bacteria > Myxococcota > Myxococcia > Myxococcales > Myxococcaceae > Archangium_A. The sequence goes on from JBBRUE010000211.1 coordinate 9,064, forward strand.
GCGTGAAGGTGCAGCGCTGACGGGTGGTTCGCGCGCAGCGCACCTTGCCGACCCGAGGGCGCGCGGGTGACGACGGACCGCGGTTCGGCGGCGA
>JBBRUE010000212.1:0-9145 GCA_038248085.1 Myxococcales bacterium
CCCCGGCGCCGGCAAGCGCGAGGACGCGATCGGCCTGGCGCAGGCAGAACTCGCTCCACGCCGGTGACGACGGACACGCCATCGCGCTGTACGCCACGCAGGCCGCCCACGGCAGCACCTCGGGGGCCGTGAGCCTGCTCTTCGTCGCGCGACAGTTGGTGGCCGACGCCACCCGCCTCGAGCGGGCGCTGCAGGACCCGCTCGCGCAGCGCCTGGTGGCGACCTACCTGTGGACGCGCTCGCAGGAGAGCTGGTGGGGCGAATCAGCGGGAGGTCGAACCCCCGACCAGGCGCTGCAGGCGTTGCTCGCCCTTCCACGGGTCGCAGGCGCCGACCGGCTCGCGGCGGCCCTGTTCCGCGCGGGTCGCTTCGAGGACGCTGAGCGCCTCGTCGACCAGGCGCTCACCGCGGGTCCCGAGACCGGTCCCGTCGCGCACTGGGTGAAGGCGAAGCTGCTCGTGCGGCGTGGGGACCAGGCGGCAGCCGATCACGAACTCGAGCTCGCCGCGCAGGGGTACCCGATCACCGAGCACTGGGCCGTCGAGTACGGCGTCGACTACCGCCCCCGGCAGCAGCTCGAGCTCGAGCGATCGATCCTCGCGCTGGGCCGCGATGACTTCGAAGGCGCCATGCGCCACGCCCAGGCGAGCTGCAGCTGGGAAGACGTCGCGTATCTCGCCGAGCGCGTGCTCGACGTCGACGTGGTGAAGCGGTTGGCCGACGCCCCATCGGAAGGACCCTCCCCGTGCGATGACCCCGTCGGCGAAGATCACGTTTCGTGGGCACCCCGGGGCCACCGCGCTGCCTTGCGCGCAGTGCTCGCCCGCCGGCTCCTGCGCGGGGATCGGGGTCGAGAAGCCCTGCCCTACTTCGATGCCGAGCTCCGCCCTGACGCCGAGCGGTACGTCGGCGCACTCGAGGCCGCCCGCACCGAGCGAGATCCGATCGCGAAGGCCGCGCGCCTCGCCGAGGCAGCGGCGCTCGCCCGGTCGAAGGGAATGGAGCTGCTGGGGACGGAAGGCGGCCCCGACTACCAGTGGACGGGAGGTCTCTTCGACCCGGACACCCAGCGCAGCGACGCGGGCGTCACGAGCGAAGAGGCGCGCCGCGCCCAGGCGTCGGCCCCGAAGTTCGTGGAGCGTTTTCACTACCGCCGGCTCGCCTCGCAGCTCGCCGAAGACGCCGCCAACCAGCTCTCGCCTCGCAGCCAGGCCTTCACCACGATGTTGTGTCGGGCCGCGGTCTACGTGGGGACCACCGACGACGCGCGGGTGGCGGCGCTCTGGCGACGCGCGACGAAGGAGGGCCCGCTGCTCACCGAGCCGATGATCTTCGGCGTCTCGTGCCCCGAGCCGCGCTTCGTGGCGGCCCCGCCCGTCAAGACGAAGCCGATCCACCTTCGCAAGCGGTGGCTCGCCGCGGGCGCCGCCTCGATCGTCGGGGCGCTCGTGTTGGCCTTGTGGCGTCGCCGACGTCGCGCCTCGCCCGCCGGTACCGACTAAGAGGTCGGGAATGAAGAAGCCCGAACCGACGACGCCCGCGACCCAGCAGCGCTGGGAGACCCTCGCGAAGAGCCTCGCGCGCCTCGACGTCGCCCGCAGCACGCTCACCGGCATGCCCGCGCTGAAGTTCGGCGGGAAACCGTTCGGCGCTCTCTACGGCAACGCCCTGCTCCTCAAGTTGCCGGCGGACATGCAGGCCTCTGCGCTCGCGCTCGAGGGCGCGTCGCTCGCCGAACCCGCTGAGACCGAAGGCCCGATGAAGGACTGGGTCGTGATCCCCGACGCACACTTCAAGAACTGGGGCTCGCTCGCGGCGCGGGCCCTCACGGCGATGGCCACCACCGACGAGGCGCGACGGAAGCCCCCGAAGCGGTGGCCGCGAATTCCCGGCAAGGGCGGCTCGCGCTACTGACCGGGGATGACGCTCCTGGCCTCGGAGGGCCGCGCTTCGAGGGCCGTTTTCTTCAATCGGCGCATTCGCGCGAAGAGCCGTTCGCGCGGGCCTGACACGGGAGCGGGGGGGCGTGAACGCCGAGGAGGCCAGGAACTGCGGCACAGGCGGTGCGAGGTGGGTGAAGGGCGCACGCCGGTGCTCGCATCCAGCGGCCCCTCACCAGGCGCGTTTCGTCACCAGGGCGCTCGGCGACGGGCAGGGGTCTCCGGACGCATCATCGTGGAGGACAGTCGGCGGGGTGGCTCAGCCGTCCGACTCGTTGCGTGACAACAAAGTTGAGGCGTCGGGAGACCCGCGCCCCCCCGGCGTCTCCAGCCTGGGTCCCTCGCGCTCGGGGTCGCGAGGCTCGCTCGATCGGGGCGTGGGATGAGCCCTTGCCGCGACTGCCTCACTCAGCGCAGGCAGGTCCCAGTGAGCGCGCTCCTCGCCGCACCCGGTCGCTGCGCCGGTCCTCCCGCTTTGCACCCCTCGGCCAACGCCCGCCTCCGTCTCGGCGACGCACAGCGAAACGATGAATGACACCGCGCACAGGGGCGCGACTCAAAGTGTTCGCACACTCCGGGCTCGGCGCTTCCTGGAGTTCAGCGCATCGATGCCGCGCCTCGCGTGGCAGTCGTCTGCGGCTCGGATGAGCACCGGCGACGGACTCAGGCCTCGAGCGCGGGGTCCGGGTCGGCGACCTTCCGCAGCTCCGGCTTGGGCTTGCGCATCACCAGCACCGTCGCGCCGACGATGAGCCCGACGGCCAGCACCACCTCGAGCCCGGCGTGCTCGCCGCCCATCGCCACGCCCATCGCGACGGCGATCGCCGGGTTCACGTACGAGTAGCTCGTGGCCACGGCCGGCCGGGTGTTCGCCAACAGGTACGTGAACGCGCTGTACGCGACCAGCGAGCCGAAGACCGCGAGGTACGCCCACGCGAGCACCGAGTTGATGGGCGGATGCCGCGGCACCTCTTCACGCGCGATGACACTGACCATCGACATCACCGCCCCACCGGTCAGCATCTGCGTCGCGGCCGACATCAACCCCTTCGCCAGCGGCAGCTTGCGCGCGAGCAGCGAGCCCAGCGCCCAGCTCACCGGCGCGACGAAGAGGATGATCGCCGAGACCGGCTCCGCTCGCAGCTCGCCGCCCACGCTCAGCACCGCCACGCCTGAGAACCCGAGCACCAGGGCCAGCCACTCGCGCGCCGAGGTCTTCTCACCGAAGAACCGGCCGAGCGCCGCCGCCCAGAGCGGCATCGTCCCGCACACCACCGCGGCCACCCCCGACGAGATGTGTTTCTCCGCCACCGCGACCGTGCCGTTCCCGAGCACGAACATCAGGACCCCCACGGGGACCGAGTACAGCCACTCCTTCCGGGTAGGCCATGGCGACCCGCGCGCCCGGAGGAACAACAGGAGCACCGTCCCGGTGAGCAGGAAACGCGTGCTCGCCATGAAGAACGGCGGCAGCCCGTCGACCGCGATGCGCATCGCCAGGTAGGTCGAGCCCCAGATGAAATAGACCGCGGCCAGCGCGGGAACGACGAAGCGTGGTGCGGGTGCGGCGCTGGAACTCATGGGGGCAGCCTCCTGCCTAACCGCCGACCGACACAGATGCAGCTACATCAGGACCTCGACCAGTACAGGTGACTGTTCCGTTCCCCGTGGCGCCTCATCTGTACCGGTCGACTGGACATCAAACCGTTACAGTCGCCGTCCATGGGCACCCTCCTCTACGAGCAGGTGGCAGAAGATCTCACCCGCGCGATCCGCTCAGGCACGCTGCGCGGTGGTGATCGCATGCCCTCGGTGCGCGGGCTCGCCCGCCAGCGAAAGCTGAGCATCGCCACGATCCTCCAGGCCTACGTGCAGCTCGAGAACGACGGGCTGATCGAAGTGCGCCCCCGCTCGGGCCACTTCGTGCGAGTTCGCAGCGCGGCGCCGGTCGCCGAGCCTCGCGCCGCCCGGCTCAACCTCTCTCCAGCGACCGTCTCGGTCACGCCCGGGGTCCAGGCGCTGATGCAGTCGATGAAGGACCCCACGGTGGTGCCGCTCGGCGCCGCGCAGGTGTCCCCGTCCTTGTTGCCGATTCGACAGCTCAACCGGCGCCTGGCGGCGATCGCCCGCGAGATGCAAGACGTCGGCGCCAGCTACGGAGACACCTCCGGCGTCCCCACCCTGCGCCGCCAGCTCGCGAAGCGGAGCGTCACCTGGGGCCTGTCGCTGCACGAGAGCGAGTTCGTGGTGACCGTCGGCGCCCAGGAGGCCATCCACCTCGCGCTGCGCGCCGTCGCGAAGCCCGGCGAGGCGATCGCCGTCGAGACCCCGTTCTACTTCGGCGTGCTCCAGGCCATCGAGCAGCTCGGCATGCGCGCCATCGAGGTGCCTGCGCACTCCCGCACCGGCATGGATCTCGACGCCCTCGACCAGGTGCTGCGGCAGGGCACGGTGCGCGCCGTGCTGGCGGCGCCGAACGTGTCGAACCCCCTCGGCGCGGTGATGTCCGACGAGAACAAGGAACGGCTGGTACGCCTCTGCGCGCGCCATGACGTGCCGCTCATCGAAGACGACGTCTACGGAGACCTCGCGTTCGACGGCCGACCCCGCCCGGCCGCGCACTGGGATCGCGACGGCCGCGTGCTCCTCGTCGGCTCGATCAGCAAGACCCTCGCCCCGGGCTACCGCATCGGGTGGATCGCCGCCGGCCGCTACCAGGAGCGCATCGAGCGGCTCAAGTTCGCCCTGACGGTGAGCACCCCGCCCCTGCTGCAGATGGCCGTCGCCGAGTTCCTCGGGAGCGGTGGGTACGATCGGCACGTGCGCAAGCTGCGCAGTCACCTCCACGCCCAGGTCGATCGCACGCGCCAGGCGGTGGTCGACGCGTTCCCCGAAGGCACCCGCATCTCGTCACCGGCAGGTGGGTTCGTCCTCTGGCTCGAGCTGCCGCCCAACGTCGACGCCTACACCCTGCAGAGCGCGGCCCTCGCCGAGAAGATCTCCCTCGCGCCCGGGCCGATCTTCTCGCCTCGCGATCGCTTCTCGAACTGCATTCGTTTGTCCTGCGGGTTCCCGTGGTCCGAACGGCACGATCGGGCGATCCGCACGCTCGGCCGGCTCACCGCCGACCTGGCGTCCGCCAAGCGCCGCAGCGCCTGAGGCGGGGCCCCAGGTCCACGGCGCACGGCTCGCAGTTTCGTGCGCCCCTCGAGCTTCGTCAGTTATAGGAGCCGCCATGTCTGACGGGACCCACACGACGTTCTGCCGCATCTGTGAAGCACTCTGCGGCCTGCAGGTGACGGTCGAGAACAACCGGGTCACCCAGGTGCACCCCGACAAGGCGAACATCGCCACCCACGGCTTCTCGTGTCCCAAGGGCCTCAAGCAGGCCGAGATGTACGACTCGCCCGATCGCCTCAAGTACCCGATGAAGCGCGTGGGCACGAAGTGGATCCGGGTCTCGTGGGAGCAGGCGCTCGAGGAGATCGGCGGCAAGGTGAAGCAACTGCGCGCCGATCACGGCGCCGACAGCACCGCGATGTACGTGGGCACCGCGGCCGGGTTCGGCGTGCTCCACCCGGTCTTCGCCCAGGGCTTTATGACCGGCATCGGCAGCAAGTCGATGTACGCCTCCGCCACCCAGGACTGCTCGAACAAGTTCGCCGTCGCGCGCGAGGTGTACGGCTTCCCGTTCACCCAGCCCTTCCCCGATCTCGACCACACGAAGTGCCTGATCATCGTCGGCGCCAACCCGGTGATCTCGAAGTGGAGCTTCCTCCAGGTCCCCAACCCGGGCCGCACGTTGCAGGAGCTCCGCCACCAGGGCGCGAAGATCATCGTCGTCGACCCGCGCAAGACCGAGACCGCGAAGCTCGCCGATCAGCACGTCTTCATTCGCCCCAACACCGACCCGTTCTTCTACCTCTCGTTCCTCAACGAGCTCGAGCGGCAAGGCGGCGTGCGTCGCGAGCTCGCCGAGTCGATCTCCGAGGGCATCGACGAAGTGCTCACCCTCGCCCGCGCCTGGCCCCCGGAGCGCACCGAGCCCGTCACCCACATCCCCGCTGCGACCCTGCGCGAGCTCGTCCACACCTTTCGCACCGCTGACGGCGCGTCGCTCTACTCGTCGACCGGCGTCAACATGGGCTCCAACGGCTCGATGGGGTTCTGGCTGCAGGAGTGCATCAACCTCCTCTCTGGCAACCTCGACCGCCGCGGCGGCACGCTGGTCGGCAAGGGGGTCATCGACTTCCCCGCCTTCGGCAAGAAGAACGGCGTGCTGGTGCGCGACGACGTCTCGCGCATCGGCCAGTTCGCCTCGGTCAACGACGCGTTCCCCGGCGGCGTGCTGGCCGACGAGATCCTCACCCCCGGCGACAAGCAGGTGCGCGGGCTCTTCGTCACCGGCGGCAACCCGCTCATCACCATGGCCAACTCCGGCCGCATGAAGAAGGCGTTCGAGTCGCTCGAGCTGCTGGTGACGCTCGACCTCTTCCTCAACGAGACCGGGTCGGTGGCGAACTACGTGCTGCCCGCGACCTCACCCCTCGAGCGCCCCGACCTGCCCTTCATCTTTCCCCTCATGCTCGGCCTGCAGAAGAAGCCGTACATGCAGGCCACCCGGGCCATCGTGGAGACGGACGGAGAACAGCGCGACGAGGCGACGATCTACGTGCAGCTCTGCAAGGCCGCGGGGATCAACCTCTTCGGGAGCGCCGTCGCCCAGAAGCTCCTCGAGGGGCTGCTCGGGGTGAGCTCGCGGTTCCGCGACCAGGGCAAGCAACCAGCACTCCCCCAGGAGGCGCTCCTCTCGGTGCTGTTGCGGATCACCGGACAGCCCGGCTTCGAGACCCTCATCGAGCACTTTCCCCACGGGAAGCTCGGCGAAGCGAACGGGCCCGACCGGTTCGTGGGTTCCCGCGTGCTGACCGAATCGAAGAAGGTGCAGCTCGCGCCGAAGCGACTGCTCGAGCAGGCGAAGAAGCTCGACGCCTTCTTCGAGACCGAGCGCGCCGACCAGCAGCGCTTCAAGCTGATCACCAGGCGCGCGGTGCAGACGCACAACTCGTGGACCCACAACATCGCGGAGTTCGTCCACGAGCAGACGAACTACCTCTACATGCACCCCGCTGACGCGCAGCGCGTCGGGCTCGTCAACGGGGCCCTGGCCGACGTGCAGACCGACACCGCGACCGTCCGCGTGCCGGTGCGCCTGCTGGCCGACCTGATGCCGGGCACCGTCGCCCTGCCCCACGGCTGGGGCCACCAGCACGCGACCGGGCTGTCGATCGCCAACAAGACCCGCGGGGTGAACGTCAACCTGCTCGCCGCCGATGGGCCTGACCGCATCGAGCGCATGTCGGGCATGGCGCACCTGACCGGGTTCAACGTCGACATCCGCCCCGCCGTTGGCCCGCAGGACCCGACGAGCTGGAGCGGAATCTCGCCGTAGCGCCCCGTGCAATTCGAGCTCTTCCCGCCCCCGCCGATCGACACCTCCGCCGACGCGGCCCTCGCGGCGAAGCGGCCGCCGGGGCTCTTCCTCGGCACCTCGAGCTGGACCTTCCGCGGCTGGGCCGGCCTCGTCTACCGCGGCACCCCCACCCAGGAGCACCTCGTCCAGCACGGCCTCGAGGAGTACGCGCGGCACCCGCTCTTCAACACCGTGGCGATCGACCGCTCGCACTACGCGCCGCTGAGCAGCGAGGACCTCGCGCACTACGCACGGCAGCTCCCCGCGGGCTTCCGCTGCGTGATGAAGGTGTGGAACGCGGTGACCACCCCCACGAGCCCCCAGTACCTCGACCCGGGCTTCTTCAAGGACGCGGTGCTCGCGCCCGTCGAGCAGTCCTTCGGCGCGCACCTCGGAACGCTGCTCTTCCAGTTCCCGCCGATGCACGAGCCGCCGAAGCCCAACGCGTTCGCCTGGAAGCTCGACCGCTTCTTCGCGCAACTCCCAGGGCACCACGCGTACGCCGTCGAGCTGCGCAACTCCGAGCTGATGACGCCCGCCTACTTCGCGGCCCTCACCCGCCACGGCGTGGCCCACGTCTTCAACCACTGGGAACGCATGCCCGCCCTCCGCGATCAGCTCGCCCACCCCGCGTCCCTCACCGCGAGCCACGTGGTGTGCCGGCTGCTCCTCCCGCAGGGCGTCGGCTACGAGCAGGCGCGCGAGGCCTTCGCGCCGTTCGATCGCCTCCAGGCGCCCGACGAGGCCATGCGCACCGACGTCGTCGCGCTGTGGAAGGCCTGCCGCGCCGCGAACCGAAGCCTGACGATCATCGTCAACAACAAGGCCGAAGGCTCCGCGCCGCTGACGATCCGCGCGATCGCCGAGCGGGTGACGGGGATCGTGACGCCAGCTGTGTCGACGCGGTAAGGTAGAACGATGCACAGCATGCGCGTCGCGCTCGCGTTGGTCGTCTCGGCAGCAGCAGCGTGTGGGTCGCCACAGAGCGACGACGGCAACGGCGACGGTGGTGGCGGCAATGGCGGCGTCGACCTCGGCGGCGTCGTCAATACCGGCGGCAGCAAAGGCTGCGGCAAGACGACGGACGTCGCGCTCGGGTCGTACGTCGAGCAGACGATCGACGTCGGCGGCGCGCGCCAGTACTACGTCCGGCTGCCGACCGGCTACGACAACAAGAAGAAGTATCCGATCGTGTACCTCTTGCACGGGTGCTCCGACGGCGCGGACCGTCAGAACAACGTCCCGCCGATCGAGAAGACGGGCGGCGACGCGGCGATCTACGTGCGTGGCAAGGCGGCGGCGAAGTGCTGGGAGACGAACGCGACGAAGTCCGACGTGCAATACATCGACGCGTTGCTGCCCGCGGTAGAGGGCACGTTCTGCGTCGACGAGAGCAAACGTTTCTTGGCGGGCTACTCGAGCGGCTCGTTCATGACGCATCAGCTCGCGTGTATTCGTGGAGCGGCGTTTCGCGCGGTCGCGACCATCGCGGGCGGGCAGAGCGGCAACACGTGCACGGGCGACCCGGCGGCGCTGCTCATCCACGACGCCGACGACAAGACCGTCGACATCTCGGCGAGCGTCGGGGCGCGCGACAACCACCTCACGCGCAACCACTGCAGCATGGACAAGTCGGCGACCACGCCATCGCCGTGCGAAACGTACGCGGGCTGCGACAGCGGCAAGGACGTCGTGTGGTGCCAGACGGCAGGACAAGATCACTCGCGGCAGG
>JBBRUE010000213.1:0-9103 GCA_038248085.1 Myxococcales bacterium
CGCCGGCGGCATAGGCGATACCCGCGGGGACCGAGCGCGTCACCGGCCCCAGGCCCGCGGTGGCGATCATGCGATCGGCCATCGTCCACACGCCGATCGGCTGATCGTCGCTCACGAAGTACGTCTTCCCGCCGAGTGGAGCGCCGGCCCGGAGCCGATCCGCCGCCAGCAGGTGCGCGTGTACGCAGTTGTCGATGTAGATGGTGTCGCACTTCGGGTCGCGAGCACCGATGCGACGCAGCCGGCCTTTCTGCGCGCGCGCCACGAGCCGCGGGAGCAGGTGGCGATCACCGGGCCCCCAGATGAAGTGCGGCCGCAGCGCGATCACCTGGAGCCGCTCGTCCGACGCGGCCCGGGCGAGCTGCTCCGCGAGCGCCTTGGTGCGCGGGTAGTGCGCGGTGAAGTGCGTGCCGTAGGGGACCGACTCGTCGACGCCCTCGAGATCGGCGTCCGCGTGCACGACGCTCGGCGAGCTGGTGTGCACCAATACGGGGACGCCCGCAGCCTTGCAGCCGTCGACGACGTGCTGGGTGCCACCGACGTTGATCGCCTCGTACTCCCTCGGGTCACCCCACCCGCCCGCCTTCGCCGCGGTGTGGAAGACGACGTCGATACCCTCACAGGCCTTCGCGGTCGCGGCGGCATCGGTGATGTCCCCGCGCACGGTCTCGACGCCGAGGGTGCGGAGCTCCGGATAGTCACCGCGCGCCAAAACCCGCACCTCGTCACCGCGCGCCCGCAGCGCACGGACCAGGTTGCTGCCGAGAAAACCACCGCCCCCGGTGACGAGCGCCTTCACGAGCCCAGCCCCTGCTTCGTCGCCCACACCGAGAGCTTCTCGCGCTCGATCTTCGCGTTGTGCCGCTTGTCGACCGGGAACACGCCGGGGAAGACGTGGAAGTGCGCGAGGTCCTTCGTCACCTCGAACTTCGCGGCGAGGAGGCGGATCTCCTCGAGCGGCATCGACCGGCCCGGCTCGCCCTCGAGCAGCACCACCGGTGCCTGGGCTCCCTTCGCCCCGACGCCCACGAGCGCCGAGCGTCGGACGGCCGGGTGCTGGTTCAGGATCTCTTCGACGGGAACGCTGAAGTACGTGCGCGTTCCGGTCTCGACCCGGTGGCTCTTCCGGCCGCACATCCACAGCCGACCCTGCGCATCGAGAAAGCCGACGTCGCCCATGCGGTGCACCACGTGCACCCCGTCGCGGATCTTCGCCGCCGCGGTCTGCAGGGGTCGCGCCCAGTACGCCTTCGTCACCACCGGGCCGCGCACGGTGATCTCGCCGATCGTGCCCGGAGGAACGAGCAGCGAATCAGACCACGTCTCGATCGGCTCGTCGGAGATGCCGATGATCCGCACGGTCATTCCATCGACCGGCTTCCCCACGCACACGCCCTGCCCCTGGCTCGCGGCCTCTCCGGTCTCGCCCAACACCTCGCGGCTGCCGATGCTGGCCACGGGGAGCGACTCGGTGGCGCCGAACGGCGTGAAGACCTGCGCATCGCCGGTGAGCAACTTCGTCATGTTCTCCAGCACGTCCACCCGCACCGGGGCGCCCGACGAGAGCACCCGCTTGAGCGTCGGCAGCGTCACCCCGTGGGCCACGCCGTAGCGGCCGAGGTTGTCGAGCAACGCCGGGCTGCCGAACATCATCGTGCAGTGGTGCGTGGTGATCGCCTCGACCAACTTCGCGGGGTCGGCCTTCGCGGGGAATCGGAAGTCCATCTCCGGCAACACCGAGGTCATGCCCAGCGCGGGGTCGAACAGCGCGAACAAGGGGAAGGTCGGGAGATCGATCTCCCCGGGCTGAATGCCGTAGGTGTCGCGGATCATCCGCACCTGGGCGTCGAAGATCTCGTGCGTGTAGACCGCGCCCTTCGGCACGCCGGTCGACCCGGAGGTGAAGAGGATCGCCGCGGTCTCCCCGGGCGTGGGCTCGCTCATCGTGAACGGCTCGGTGCCGCCGAGGCGCTGGAGATCTTCGAGCGTGTGCCCGCCCCAGAACAGCCGCGTACCGATGGTGACGACCGCCTTCACGTTACGGAACGGCTTGCGGAACAGCAGCCGGGCGAGGTGCGCTTTGGGAACGCCGATGAAGGCCTCGGGCTGCACCTCCTCGAGGCACGCGAGCAGCGCCTGGCGATCGATGCCGGGGTCGATCAGCACCATCACCGCGCCCGCCTTGAACAGCGCAAACACCAGCGGGAAGAACTCGAGGCTGGGCGGCGCGAGCAAGACCGTGCGCATGCCGCGGGTGACGCCGATCTGCTGCAGGCCCCGGGCGTACGCGTCGCTCAGCGCGTCGAGCTCCCCGAAGGTCATCGACTTCCACTGGCCGTTTCCCAGCGGGGCGATGATCGCGGGGCGCTTCGGGTCGAGCTTCGCCATCGCCGGCAGGTGCGAGGCGATGTTGGTGCTGGTCATGCGGCGTTTCCGGCGAGCGGGTGCTGCTTGAAGAACGCGCGCATCAGGCCGGCGATCTCCTCGTGCTTGTCTTCGAGCACGTAGTGGCCGGCGTCTTCGAAGACGTGCACCTCCGCCTCGGGGAGCCGGCGGCGCCACTCCGCGAGGAACGCGTCGTCGAACACGAAGTCCTTGCGGCCCCAGCAGATGAGCAACGGCACCTTGCGGAACTGCTCGAGCTTGTCCGAGACCTCCTTCACCAGCGGCCAGCTCCGATCACCGGGCGCGAGCGGAATGTCTTCGACGAAGCGCTGCACGGCGATGCGGTGCGCCCACGAGTCGTAGGGCGCGAGGTACGCGTCCTTCACCAGCGGCGTCATGCGGCCCTTCACCGTGCTGCACAGCAGGTTCGCCCCGCGGGAGAACGCGTTGAACGCGCGCACCGGCACCGGGAAGAACGGCGCGTAGCGCACCAGGCCGACCTGCCACGGCAGCTTGCGGCCCGGGGGCAACCCGAAGCCGGCGGTGTTGAGCACCACGAAGCGCTTCACCCGCCCCGGGTTCTTCGTCGCCCACGCGAGGCCGATCATCCCGCCCCAGTCGTGGAGCACCAGCGTGATGTCGTCCTTGAGCCCCAGCGCGTTGATGAGGCGATCGAGATCCGCCACGCGGCGCTCGAGCACGTACTCGTAAAGGTCGTCGCCCGGCTTGTCCGAGAGCCCGCAGCCGACGTGATCGGGGACGATCACCCGGTACTGGGTGGAGAACGCGGTGACCAGGTTGCGCCAGTAGAAGCTCCAGGTCGGGTTGCCGTGGACCATCACCAGCGGCTCGCCCTTCCCCTCGTCGAGGTAGTGGAGCCGCACGCCTTGCCCCACGTCGAGGAAGTGGCCCTGCCACGGGTAGAGCGACTTGTACGGCGTCACGTCGAAGGTCGTCACGTCGCTCACCAGTGAAGTCCCAGCATGAGGCAGTTGAGCCCGCTCCCGATGCCCAGCAGACCGACCCGGTGCCCGGCCTTCAGGAAGCCGGCCTCGGCGGCGCGCGCGGCGGTGATGGGCACCGACACCGTGCCCATGTTGCCGAGCGTCTCGAAGGTCGCGAAGTCGCGATCGGGATCGATGCCCAGCGTCTGGAGCACCTCGCGCCGGTGCCCCGCGCCGACCTGGTGGCCGATCACCCGATCGACGTCGGCCCGCTGCCACCCGCTGGTGGCGAGGAAGCGTTCCCAGGTCTCGAGGCCCAGCGCGATGCCGTGCTCGAGGACGCCCGAGGCGTCGGTGTCCATGATGTTCGGGGACTCACCGAGGAGCCCGGTCGCCGGCCCCCAGCGGCACAGCTTGTGGTGCTCCGGCCTCGAGAGCGCCGTGCCCGAGACGAGCCGGTGCGCGGTGCGCGAGGAGTCCGCCGCGGTGAGCAACACGGCCGAGGCGCCCGAGCCGCCAGTCATCGTCGCCAGCCCGAGGCGATAGCGCTCGTGGGTCGGCTCGGCGTTGAGGCGCTCGATGGTGCGATCGACGATCTCCCGCGAGCTCTCGGCCGACACCACCAGGCCCGCGCGGATCTGGCCGAGCTCGATGCGGTTGGCGATCTCCACCATCGCGTTGAGCATGCCCAGGCAGGCGTTGCTGACGTCGAAGATCATCGCGTCGGGGCTGGTCTTCAGCTCAGCGGCGACGGCGCAGGCCGTGGCGGGCTCGAGATCGTCGCGGCACACCCCCGCGTAGATCACCGCGCCGAGATCTTCGGCGGGCACCCCACTCGCCGCGAGGGCCTGCTTGCCGGCCTGGGCCGCGGCCTGCGACATGCGCGTGCCCCGCGGCCAGCGGCGTCGCTCCTTGATGCCGGTCAACGACTCGAGCTGGCCTGCCGACAGGTGGAGCTTGCGGTACATCGGCGCCAGCCGCGTCTCGATCTCATCCGACGTGAGGACGTCGGGAGGCACGACGGAGGCGATCGCCTCGACGTGGACGTTCTTCCAGCGCATCACGGCACACTCCAGAGAGGCAAGCCGCCGCCTCTAACAGGGCGAACCGGGGGTCACAACGAACGGCTGGCGGGCTACAGCTCGACCTGGATGCCGAGCTCGACCACCCGTCCGGGGGGGATGCCGAAATAGCTCGTCGCCGGCAGCGCGTTTCGCGACACGAAGGCGAAGAGCAGCTTCCGCCAGCGCAACATCGGCGCCTTGCCGCTGGTCAGCAACGTCTCGCGCCCCAGGAAGTAGCTGGTGGTCGAAGGTTGGCTCACCATCCCGAACTCGTGGGCCCGGGCGAGGATCTTCGGGACGTTCGGCGTCTCCATGAAGCCGGTGCGCCAGATCACCCGGTAGAAGCCGAGGTCCTCCTCGCGCACGGTGATCACCTCGTCCCGCGGCACCGTGGGCACGTTCTCCTGGATGATCGAGAGCAACACCACCTGCCGGTGCAGCACCTGGTTGTGCTTGAGGTGGTGCAGCAACACCGGCGGCGTGCCCTCGGGGTTGCCCGACATGAAGACCGCCGTGCCCCGCACCCGGTGGGGCGTGGTGGCGCGCAGATCCTCCAGCAGCGTCGCCAGCGGCATCATCGACTTGCGGAACAGCGCCGCCAGCGCTTCGCGGCCCTCCTTCCACGTCACCATCAAGGTGAACAGGCCCACGCCGACCGCCACCGGGAACCAGCCGCCCTCGCGGAACTTGAGCGCGTTCGCGAGAAACAACGGGAGATCGAGCGCGAGGAAGAGCACCAACACCGGGAACGCCTTCCACACGCTCCAGCGCCACGTGCGGATCACCACCACGAAGTAGATCGTCGAGGTGATGACCATGGTGCCGGTGACGGCGAGGCCGTAGGCGGCGGCCGCCAGCGAGGTCGAGTCGCGGAAGAGCACCACCAGCGCCAGGCACGCCAGGGTCAGCGCCGTGTTCACCTCGGGGATGAAGATCTGCCCCGCGTCCTCGCTCGAGGTGTGCACGATGGTCAGGCGCGGGAGATAGCCCAGCTGTACCGCCTGCCGGGTGAGCGAGAACACCGAGGCGATCAACGTCTGCGAGGCGATCAGCGCGGCCGCGACGGCCAGCGCCACCACCGGGTACAGCAACGGCGTCGGCACGATCGCCCAGAAGGGTTCTTCGACCCAGCCGTAGGTCACCAGGTGCGCCCCCTGGCCGAAGTAGTTCAGCACCAGCGCCGGCATCACGATCGCGTACCAGCCCAGGCGGATGGGCCGCAGCCCGAAGGACCCGAGTTCGGCGTAGAGCGCCTCGCTGCCGGTGACACACAACGCCACGCCGCCCAGCACCTTGAAGGCGCGCACCGGATCGATCGCGAACAGCCGCACCGCGTACATCGGGTTGACCGCGGCGAGCACCGCCGGGTGATCGATCAGGGCGCGCGCGCCGAGCACCGCCAGCACGCCGAACCACGCCAGCATCACCGGCCCGAAGAACCGACCGAGCGTTCCGTGACCCCGCTTCTGCGCCAGGAACAGCACGGCGAGGACCGTCAGCGTCACCGGCACCACGTACGGCTTCGCCCCGGGCTCGGCGATGGCCAGCCCCTCGACGGCCGACAGCACCGAGATCGCCGGGGTGATGATGCCGTCGCCGTAGAGCAGCGCCGCGCCGAAGAGGGCCGCCAGCACCAGCGCCCGCCGCGACCTCGCCTCCGCCGGCACCAGCGCCAGCAGCGCGAAGATGCCGCCCTGGCCCCGGTTGTTCGCCCGCATGATGAACGCGAGGTACTTCACGGTGACCACCAGGGTCAGCGACCAGAAGAAGAGCGACAGCAGCCCCATCACCGCGGGCAGCGTCACCTCGAACGAGTACGGGCGCACGACGCTGTCGGGCCCCTTCGAGACGCACTCCGCCAGCGCGTAGAGCGGGCTGGTGCCAATGTTGCCGAAGACGATGCCCAGGGCCCCGAGGGCGAGCGGCAGCAGCTTCGGCTGTCCGTTCACGGTTGGAGCGTCCGCGAGGAGAGGTCGTCGAGCACGGCGGGGCCGGTCAGGGCAGCGTGAAGGTGGTGATCACCCGACCCGCACCCTGGCTGCCGCCGTTGGCGTCGCTGGGGAGGAACTGGCCGCAGAACCAGCGCGTCACCCCGTTCGCCCGCACCTCGACCTCGTACGGAATGACGGTGTTCACCGAGCAGCTGCTCCAGTTGTTCGCGCGCACCGTGTACGTGCCCCGGGTGGGGATGATGCTCGGCGAGTAGATGATGTTCTCCACCGGCGTGCTGCTGAGCGTCACGTTCGGATCGTTCGAGCCGCAGGCGCGGTTGGCGTCGAGATCGAGCCAGCCCTTCGCGCCGCACCGGCTGGTGACGATGGGAATGGGGAACGGCAGCGGGATCGGAGGCGGCGGGGGGTTGGGATCGCCGCCCGGGTCGCCGTAGTAGATCTCGCAGGTGCCGCCGTTGGGGAGCGGTTCGACCACGTAGAGATCGAGGTCGCACTGCGTGTTCCACCGCAGCGTCGCCTGCACCCGCCCGGTGCTGCCGCGCAGGTTGCAAAGCCCGCTGAGGCACTCGTAGCCCTTGGGGCACTCGTTGGTACACGCGCGTGAGCCCGCATCGACCGGGAAGCACCGCGCCGTCAGGCCGGCGTCGTTGAAGAAGATGGGCGGGTTGGTGCTGCCCGTGCCGCCGCCCGTCGTGCCACCGCCACCGCCGGCACCCGCACCACCGCCTGCACCTGAACCGCCTCCGGTGCCGCCCGCGACGCAGGTGTGCGTGCCCAGGTCGCACAGGCTGCCGCTCACCGGGCAGTCGTCGGGCTGCATGCACTGCACGCACGCGCCGTTGGGAAAGACGGTGGGATCGCAAGCCGGCGTCGCGCCGGTGCAGCCCGCGGCCACGGTGCAGACCACGCACTTGCCCTGGCCGCCGTTGGCGATCGTCTGGCACACCGGCGTGGCACCGCTGCAGCCCGTCGCGTCCGTGCAGGTCTTGCAGGTGTTCGTCGCTGCATCGCACACGGGCGTCGCACCGCCGCACGCCGGGGTGCAGGTCCCCAGGCCCGCGTCGTCACCACCGCCGCCCCCCACACCACCGCCCGAGCCAGTCCCGCCGCCCGAGCCCATCGACGCGCACTTCCCCGTGGTGGGATCGCAGGTGAGGCCCGTGCCGCACTTGATGCCGGTGCACGGGCCCTGGCTCGTGGGACCGCACTGGCAGCCGAACCACGCCGAGACGAAGAACGAGAGGACGAAGGCGCGAAGCTTCATGGAGCGCCGCTCTACACCCTCCCCGGCCGCGGAGTCAGCCCCTCGACTTCGGCTTTCGGCCCCGGGACGGCAGGGCCTTGAGCAGCTCCAGCGCCTCCTTGGTCTGGTTCCACACCGTCATCGCCTTCACGCTCCCCTCGGAGTCGTGCTGCAGCATGGTGCGCGCCGAGAGCGCCAGCTCGCTGAGCCGTTCCTGGATGAGGAGCAGTTGCTGGGCCATCTCCTCGCGGAAGGTGCCCTCGTTCTCGGAGGTCTGCGCCTGGAGCTTCGCGTTCTGCGCGAGCTGGGCGAGCACCGGGCCGAGATCCACCGCGGGCGCCGGCGCGGCGACGGGCTCCGGGCGATGGGCCACGGCCTCCGACAGCTTCTCGAGCACCGGGCCGAGATCGAGCGGGGCCGCCGCCGGCGCGTGGAGCACCAGCTTCGCCACCGCGTCCCTCAAGGCGTCCAGCTTCGGGCCGAGATCGCTGGGCGGCTTCTGTTTCTGGAGCGCCGCGAGCAGCGCGTCGAGTCGCGGGCCGAGCTCGCTGGGTGGCCGCTGCTTCCCCACCGCGGCGGTGAGTGCGTCGATCCGCGGGCCGAGCTCGCTGGGTGGCTTGCGCTGCGCGGCCTCGATCATCACGGTCTTGAGCTGCCCGAGTTCCTCTCCGAGCGAAGCGATGCTGCCAGTGACGCGCACCACGGGGTCGTCTTCCGCCCCGCCCTGCACCTGAATGCGCTTGAAGCCGCGCTTCATCTCGTCCCAGCGGGTCTTCTGCTCCGGGGTCTGCCGGTGCCGCAGCTCGGCGAGCTTGAGGAGGTTCTGCTCGGCCGCCGCGGTGAGGGTCTGCGACTCGCTGGCGTAGTGGCCGTCGAGCAACTGCTCGAGCTCGCCCTCGGTCATCGCCGAGACGATCTTCTCGGCCAGCTTGCCCATGTTGCGGTAGCTGCCCTGGAGCTTGAACGGCGGCTCGGTGCGGAACCGATCGTCCTGCGACGCGCTGCGGATGTACTCCTGGTTCACCTGGAGCAGCGTCTTCTGCACGTACGCGAAGCGCCGGGTGACCTCGACGATCTCGTTGAGCTCCGCGGCGCTGTAGCCGTACTCCATCTCGTTGACGGAGATCGCCCCACCCTGGGCCATCGCCAGCACGCGGTGGAGATCGGCCGTCGAGCGGGTGAGCAGGGGCGCGGTGACGCTGTTCGCCGAGAGCGCGTTCTCGAGGTAGCTGAGCGCGAAGAGGTCCTGCTTGCCGCCGAGGATGTCGCCCAGGTTGTAGGTGTCGGCGCGGTTGGCGAGCATGTCGGGAATGCGGAAGCGCTCGCCCGACTCGGTGTACGGGTTGCCCGCCATCACCACGCAGAACTTCTTGCCGCGGAGATCGTAGGTGCGCGTGCGGCCGTTCCACACGCCCTCGACCTTGCGGGTCGCGTCGCACAACGAGATGAACTTCTGCAGCAGCTCGGGGTTCGTGTGCTGGATGTCGTCGAGGTACAGCATCACGTTGTTGCCCA
>JBBRUE010000214.1:0-9085 GCA_038248085.1 Myxococcales bacterium
CGCTCGCCAGAACCCGTCACAAAGAAGCCGGGTCGCGACGGCCAGGTGCCGTCGCGACCGGAAAAAGAATCAGCCGATGCCGCCGCAGACGTTGGCCGTTCCGCCACCGCCGCAGGACTCCTGCGGTCCGCAGATGCCGCAGTTGAGGGTGCCACCGCAGCCGTCGCCGGTCAGGCCGCAGTTGGCGCCGGGCGGAGGCCCGATCTGCGCGCACGTGCGCGGCGTGCAGCTCGGCGTGCCGCACATGCCGTTGATGCCCGCGCCACCGCACGTCTGGCCCATCGGGCACGGACCGCACTGGATGATGTTGCCGCAGCCATCGCCCGCAGGCCCGCAGGAGATGCCCTGGCCGGCGCAGGTGAGCGGCGTGCACATCGTCGCTCCGCACAGCCCCGGGCCCTGGGCGCCGCACACCTGGCCCGGCGGGCACAGGCCGCAGTCGATCTGGGTGCCGCAGCCATTGCCCTGCAGGCCGCAGTTGAAGCCCTGCATCAGGCAGGTGCGCGGGGCGCAGGTGCCACCACCGCCGCAGACGCCGGGCACGCCGCCACCACCGCAGGTCTGCGGCGCGGTGCAGGTGCCGCAGCTGGCGATGGTGCCGCCACAGGTGTCACCCTGGGTGCCGCAGTTGAAGCCCTGCTGCACGCAGTTGAGGGCGGTGCACATGCCGCCGCCACACTGGCCGGGGACGCCGCCACCACCGCAGGTCTGGGGGCTGGTGCAGGGGCCGCAGTTGAGGGTGACTCCGCAGCCGTCGCCCCACTGTCCGCAGGTGACGCCGAGCGAGTTGCAGGTCTTCGGCGTGCACGTCGCGCCGCCGCACTGGCCGGTCACGCCGCCACCGCCGCAGGTCTGCGGGGCGGTGCAGGGGCCGCAGTTGAGGGTCCCGCCGCAGCCGTTGCCCTGGTCGCCGCAGGTGAAGCCGAGCGCCGCACAGGTCGTCGGCACGCACTGGCCGCCACCACACACGTTGGGGGTGCCGCCACCGCCGCAGGTCTGCGGGGCGGTGCAGGCGCCGCAGTTCAGGGTGGCTCCGCAGCCGTCGCCCTGGGTGCCGCAGTTCGCGCCGAGCTGGGCGCAGGTGCGCGCCACGCACGGCACACCGCACTGGCCCGGAGTCCCCGCGCCACCGCAGGTCGCCGGCGCGGTGCAGGGGCCACAGCTCAAGCTGCCACCACAGCCGTCAGCCGCCGGCCCGCAGGTCAGGCCGAGCTGGGCGCACGTCTTGGGGGTGCACATCTGCACCGGCGGCACGTCGGGCTTGATGCACGAAGACAGGTCGAAGATCAGGTACTCGAAGACCTTCTCTTGCGGCGTCATCACGGCCGCCCCACCGCACTGGGCGGGGAAGGTACCCGCGCCGTTGATGTTGCTGACGTGGAAGTCGCTGAACAACACGCGGCCACACTGGTTGGCGGGCGCCGCCGTGGTGGGGGTGTTGAAGGTGTACTGGAAGGGCGTGTTCTCCACCGTGCCGCCCGACTTCACGCCGTAGACCCACGTCTGGCCCGGCGGGTTGTTGACCGCCGAGAGATCGTTGCGCACGTTGATGATGCGGATGCGCGGCACCGCCGGCGTGGAGCTCGCCGCCTGCGCGTTCACCCCCTGCACCCAGTCGGCGAAGGTCTGCCCCTTGGGGAACGAGGTGTCGATGCGCGCGTCCTGGTTGCCCGGGTTGCTCTGCTGCGGGGTCCAGTTCGCCGACGCGGTGAAGGAGATCGCGCTGGGCAGGTTGTAGAGCCACACGTAGGCGTAGTGGCTGGTGAACACGCGCCCGCCCTGGTTGGCGTAGAGCTCCAGGTTCTGGCGCTGCACGAAGGTCTTCTGCTGCTCGCCGCCGACGCAGTCGAGGATGATCATGTCGTACTTCTTCATCTCGGCGAGGCTGTTGAAGAGCGTCGTCGCGGCCGGGGCGGTGCCCGCGAACTGGGCCCCGTTGTCCCGGTAGAACTTCACCCGGCCGGCGCCGCTGGGCAGCGAGTACTGATCAGGCGCGACGCCGATCTTCGGCAGCGTGCACTCGATCGAGTCGGCGCTCCCGGTCACCACCGCGATGCGGGGGATGTTGTCGTTGGGGTGCTGCTCCGCCTGCTTGCGCGGGAGCCGGGTCTGCTCCTGGGTCAGCGCAGTGTTCACGCAGCACGCCGGCGAGGGCACGGTGATCTGCCGGCGCCACTTGCCGAGCTGGATGACGACCGGCACGTTCACGCCGCACGGCACGTTGGTGAGGGTGAACGAGCCGTTGGTGGCCGAGTACGTCGACACCAGCGGGCTGCCGCTCACGCCGTCGGCGCACTGATCACAGGTGACGCCGCCGTCGCCGTCGAGCGAGCCCACCGCGGAGTTGGGCACGTAGATCAGCGCCCCGGGAATGGGGTCGGGCTGGCCGTAACCGGCGTCGGCCTGCGTCGGTGCGTAGACGGTGCCGGTGAAGCTCGTCTTGGGCATGGCCGCGCACGCGGACTGGTTGAGGCAGAGGTTGGTGCAGGTGCCGGCGTCGACGCCGATCGCGCCGCACACGCTGGCGATGCCCGCGCCGCCGCAGATGTCGGGGGCGGAGCAGGTGCCGCACTGAATGAGGTTGTTGCAACCGTCATTCATCGGGCCGCAGTTGGCGCCGACCTGCATGCAGGTCTTCGGCACGCACGCCGGGGGCGCGCCGCACACGTTGGGGGTGCCGCCACCGCCGCAGGTCTCGCCGGCCACCGAGCAGGTGCCGCACGGAATGGAGGTGCCGCACCCGTCGCTGACCGGGCCGCAGTTCTTGCCCAGCTGGGCGCAGGTCTTGGCGACGCAAGCCACCGAGCCGCCGCACTGGTTGGCGACGCCGCCGGCGCCGCAGCCCTGGGGGGCCGTGCAGCTTCCGCAGGGGATGACGCTGCCGCACCCGTCGCTGGTCGGGCCACAGTTGGCGTTGAGCTGGCTACAGGTCTTCGCGACGCAGGGGGCGACGCCGCCGCACTGGTTGGGAACGCCGCCACCGCCGCACAGCTGGGGCGCGGTGCAGCTGCCACAGGGGATGATGTTGCCGCAGCCATCACCCACGTTGCCGCAGGTGGCGCCGAGCTGGGCGCAGGTCCGGGGCACGCAGACGACGCCGCCACCGCAGGTGTTCGCCACGCCGCCGCCGCCGCAGACCTCGGGGGCGGTGCAGCTGCCGCAGTTCATCGTCTGGCCGCAGCCGTTGCCGACCTGGCCGCAGGTGGCGTTGAGCTGGGCGCAGGTCAAGGGCGTGCAGATCGCCCCGCCACCACACTGGTAGGGAATGCCGCTCGCGCCGCACGACAGCCCCATCGGGCAGCTGCCGCAGGGCAGGGTGCCGCCGCAGCCGTCGCCGATCACCCCGCACGCCGCGCCGGCGATGGCGCAGGTGGTGGGAATGCAGGCGCCCGCGTCGTTGAGGTTGTTGCCCAGCAGGCCGCACTTCCCGGCGAAGCCGCCACCGCCGCAGATCTCCGGCAGCGCGCAGGAGCCACAGTTCATCAGGTTGCCGCAGCGATCGGCCATCGGGCCGCACTCGACGCCGAGCTGCGTGCAGGTCACCGGAATGCAGCCGGCGTCACCGCCGCAGGCCGACGGCATGCCGCCACCGCCGCAGGTCTGGGGGAGGCTGCAGCTGCCGCAGTTGAGCAAGGCGCCGCAGCCGTCGCCGATGGGCCCGCAGTTCGCGTTGGCCGACGCGCAGGTGACGAGGCCACAGCCGCCGTCTTCCGTCATCATCATGCCGCCGCCGCCGCCCGAACCGCCGCCCGCGCCCCCGCCCCCGCCAGACCCGCCGCCCAGATCGCCACCGGTGCCGCCGCCCGCGACGCCGCCGCCGTCACCCCCGCCGTCACCGCCGTCGGATCCCACAGGGGGCTTATTGCAGCCATCACAGCCAGCGATCAGGACGCCGAGCACCAGCACGGCACTACGAAGGGAAATCCGCATTGCGTTGACTCCAGAGCGGGAAAAGGTCCCCGAGCCTAGCCCGGCTTCGCGCGCCGACGCTCCTTTCGTTCGCGGCCTCCGGAGGTGCACATGTACGACCCGTGGCGCCACACTCGGCGCTTGCGTTCCGGGGCCACATCCACGACTTTCGCCGTGCCCATGCCCCTCCGTCAGTCGCGGTTTTTGCTGCCGTTCTCTGCAGCGTTCGCCCTCGGGGCGTTGGTTTCCTGCACCGTCACCTTCACCGACGACCTCAAGTACACCTGCAAGACCGACGCGGAATGCGGCCCGAAGGGGGACGGCTTCGTCTGCGCCATCGGCCCCCAGAAGAGTGTGTGCTGCAAGCCCACCGGGGGACCGGAGGTGTGCGACCAGATCGACAACGACTGCGACGGCATCGCGGACAACACCGGCAAGCAGGAGACCTGCAACGGTGAAGACGACGACTGCAACGGCCGCATCGACGACGGGTACGACCTCCAGACCAACGTGAACCACTGCGGCGCGTGCAACCACGCCTGCGAACACACCGAGTTCTGCGCGAAGGGCGCGTGCGTCGTTCGGCTCGAGAGCTTCTGCTTCGACGGCATCGACGACGACGACAACGGGAAGACCGACTGTGCCGACCCCTCGTGCGACGGGCGCTCGTGCGGCGCGGCCTGCATCTGCAGCGGCCTCAAGAAGTCCGAAGACCTGTGCAGCGACGGGGTCGACAACGAGATGGACGGGAAGAGCGACTGCGCCGACCCCGACTGCACCGGCAAGTCGTGCCGCACCGGGTGCACGTGCGTCGCCGACGGGGGCCAGAGCGAGACGGGCTGCGACGACGGCGTCGACAACGATCTCGACGGCAAGATCGACTGCCTCGACGAAGACTGCGTCGGCAAGTTCTGTACGCCCCCCGACATCTACTTCACGTGCGCTGCGAGCAAGCAGTGCAAGTGCAACGGCGGGGTGCAGATCGCCGAGGTCGGCTCGGTGCTCTGCCGCGACGGCGTCGACAACGACTGCAACGGCAAGGTCGACTGCCAGGAAGACTCCTGCACCGCCCAGAGCTGTACGCTCGATGGCGGCGTCGGCTGCGAGTGCTTCATGGGCAGCAAGAAAGAGGTGTCGTGCGCCAACCTCATCGACGACGACGGCGACACCCGGGTCGATTGCGCCGACTCCGACTGCGCGCTGGGCACCGCGTGCGCCCACCCCGATGGCGGCGTCGGCACCTGCAGCGCGGCGAAGACCTGCGAGTAGTCGTCAACCAGTCTCCGAAACAAGGTTGACAAGCCCCGCCTGAGCCTTGAAAAGGCTCGGAATCATGTCCACCTCTGGCTTCACTGGTCACGCCCACCACCCCGACTCGCACCCCCCCGCGCCCGATTCGACGGAAGTGCCGCTGCGCCACGACTGGACGGTGCCGGAGGTGAAGGCGCTCTACGAGCTGCCGCTGCTCGACCTCGTGTTCCGCGCCCAGTCGGTGCACCGCGCGGTGTGGAAGGACCACAAGGTGCAGCTGTGCAGCCTGCTGTCGATCAAGACCGGCGGCTGCTCCGAGGACTGCGGGTATTGCCCCCAGTCGGCGCGCTACCAGACCGGCGTGCAGGCAGAGAAGCTGATGGGCGTGCCCGAGGTGCTCGAGGCGGCGAAGACGGCGCGCGAGGCCGGGGCGACGCGGTTCTGCATGGGCGCGGCGTGGCGCGAGGTGAAGGACGGGCCGCCGTTCGACCAGGTGCTCGACATGGTGCGCGGCGTGAAGTCGATGGGCCTCGAGGCCTGCTGCACGCTGGGCATGGTCACCGACACCCAGGCCCGGCGCCTCAAGGAGGCCGGCCTCGACTCGTACAACCACAACCTCGACACCAGCCAGGCGCACTACGGCGAGGTGATCTCGACGCGCACCTATGACGATCGCCTGCAGACGCTCGCGCGCATTCGCAGCGCCGGCATCGGGGTGTGCTGCGGGGGGATCATCGGCCTGGGCGAGTCGATCGACGATCGCTGCGGCCTGCTGGTGACCCTGGCCAACCAGGCGCACCACCCCGAGTCGGTGCCGGTCAACGCGCTGGTCCCCGTCGAGGGCACGCCGATGGCCCACCACGCGAAGGTCGACTCGATCGACATGGTGCGCACCATCGCGGTGGCGCGCCTGCTGATGCCCGCCTCGATGGTGCGGCTCTCGGCCGGGCGGCAGCAGATGAACGACGAGGCGCAGCTGTTGTGCCTGATGGCCGGGGCCAACTCGGTGTTCTTCGGCGACAAGCTGCTGACCACCGGCAACCCCGACTTCGCCCAGGACATGGCGCTGTTCGAGAAGGCCGGCCTCGTGCCGCTCCAGCCGAACGTCGACAAGCCGATCGCGCAGTGAGCGGGCGGGTCGACAGCTGGGCGAAGCAGACGCTCTCTTCGCTCGACGCGCAGCACCTCCGCCGGCACCTCGAGCCGCTCGAGACGCCGGTGGGCGCGCGGGTGCGCATCGACGGCCGGGAGCTGCTCAACTTCTCGTCGAACGACTACCTCGGGCTGGCCACCGACCCCGACGTCGTCGAGGCGGGGCGCGCGGCGCTGCTCCGGCACGGGGTGGGGACGGGCGCGTCGCGGCTGGTGGTCGGTGACACCGCGGCGCACCAGTCGCTCGAGCGCGCGCTGGCGAAGTTCGAGGGGGCCGAGGCCGCGGTGCTCTTCAACTCCGGCTACGCGGCGAACGTGGGCGCGCTGTCCGCGCTGTTCGGCCCGGGAGACGTGTTGTTCTCTGACGCGCTCAACCACGCCAGCGTCATCGACGGGTGCCGGCTGTCGCGCGCGCAGGTGGTGGTGTTTCCGCACCGCGACGTGGAGGCGCTCGAGGCGCTGGTGCGGGCGCACCCCGGGGCCCGCCGCGCGGTGGTGACGGACACGGTGTTCTCGATGGACGGAGACCGGGCGCCGTTGCGGGCGATCTCCGGGGTGTGCGAGCGGCACGGGTTGGCGCTGGTCGTCGACGAGGCGCACGCCACCGGGGTGCTGGGCGTGAACGGGCGCGGGCTGTGCGAGCTCGAGGGCGTGACGCCCGACGTGCACGTCGGCACGTTGTCGAAGGCCATCGGCTGCTTTGGCGCCTACGTCTGCGGGAGCGCGGCGCTGCGCGAGGTGTTGATCAACCGGGCACGCTCGCTGGTGTTCAGCACGGCGCTGCCGGCGGCGCTGTGCGCGGCGGCCGAGTGCGCGCTGGGGAAGTTGCAGGACCCCGGGTTGCGGGCACGGCTGGCGGCGCGCATCGAACAGACGGCCCGCGGCCTGGGGTTGCCCGCCGACTCGGCGGTGTTCTCGATCGTGCTGGGTGATGCACCGCGCGCCCTGGCCGCCTCGGCCCGGCTCCGCGACGCGGGGGTCCTCGTGAAGGCGATTCGACCGCCCACCGTACCCGAGGGCACCAGCCGGCTCCGCGTGGCCGTGAGCGCGACGCATGGAGCCGAGGACGTCGCCCGGCTCGTGCGGGAACTCGGGCTGGCCCCCACTCGGCCCCTCACCCTGGCCCGCTCCCCGCTGGTGCAAGGAGAGGGGACATGACGACGGAAGAGCTGCTCGCCCTCGACGCCGCGCACGTGTGGCACCCCTTCACCCAGATGCAGGGCTGGCTCGATGATCAACCGCTGATCATCGATCGCGCCGAGGGCAACTGGCTCATCGACACCGACGGCCGTCGCTGGCTCGACGCCATCTCGTCGCTGTGGGTCACCGTGCACGGGCACCGCAAGCCGGAGCTCGACGCCGCCATCCGCGCGCAGCTCGACAAGGTCGCGCACTGCACGCTGCTCGGCCAGGCCTCGGTGCCCAGCATCGAGCTCGCCGCGAAGCTGGTGGCGCTCGCGCCGAAGGGGCTGACGCGCGTCTTCTATTCGGACTCCGGCAGCACCTCGGTCGAGATCGCCGTGAAGATGGCGTACCAGTACTGGCAGCTGGCCGGGCGCCCGGAGAAACGGAAGTTCGTCGCGCTCCAGGAGGCGTACCACGGCGACACCCTGGGCTCGGTCTCGGTCGGCGGCATGGACCTCTTCCACGAGCGGTTCCGGCACCTGCTCTTTCCCGTCGAGCGGGTGGCGACGCCGCACGCCTACCGGTGGAAGGGAGCGGACCCGCTCGAGGAGTCGCTCGCCGAGATCGAGGCGCTGTTCTCGGCGCGCCACGACGAGCTCGCGGGCTTCGTGGTCGAGCCGCTGGTGCAGGGCGCGGCGGGCATGTTGCTGCAGCCCCCGGGCTGGCTCGAGCGCGTCGCGCAGCTGTGCCGGAAGTACGACGTGCTGCTGATCTGCGACGAGGTCGCCACGGGCTTCGGCCGCACCGGCACGATGTTCGCCTGCGAGCAGGAAGGTGTGACGCCCGACCTGATGTGCGTGGCCAAGGGGCTCACCGGCGGGTACCTGCCGCTCGCCGCGACCCTCGCCTCCGAGCGGGTGTACCGCGCCTTCCTCGGGCGCTTCGACGAGGCGAAGACCTTCTTCCACGGGCACACGTACACCGGGAACCCGCTGGCCTGCGCGGTCGCCCTCGCCAACCTCGCGCTCTTCGACTCCGAGCAGACGCTGGCCCGCATCAGGCCGGTGGAGGCCGTGCTGGCCGAGGGGCTCCTCGAGGTGGCGAAGCTGCCCCACGTCGGCGAGGTGCGGCGGCGGGGCTTCATGGTCGGCGTCGAGCTGGTGAAGGACCGCGCGACCAAGGAGGCCTACGCCTTCGCCGAGCGCCTGGGCTTCCGCGTGTGTCTCGCCGCGCGCGCCCACCAGGTGTTGATCCGCCCCCTGGGCAACGTGCTGGTGTTGATGCCGCCGCTCTCGTTGACGGCCGACGAGGCGAGGCTCATCACCCGCGCGCTCGGCGACGCGATCACCCGCTGCACGTGAGGGGAGCCCGATGACCGCCGCGCGCGCCCTCGTCGTCACCACCGCCGTCCGGGGACCGCAGCGCTGCGCTGCGATGCTCTCCGCCCCTGGCGGAGCTGACATGCCCGCCCGCTTCTTCGTCACCGGCACCGACACCGGCGTGGGCAAGACCGAAGTGTCGGCGGCGATCCTCTCGATGCTCGTGGCGCGGGGCGAGCGGCCCTTCGCCTTCAAGCCCTGCGAGAGCGGCGGGACCGGCGACAGCGAGGCACTCCAGCGCGCAGCAGGCGGCTGGCAGGCCCTCTCGC
>JBBRUE010000215.1:0-9077 GCA_038248085.1 Myxococcales bacterium
GAAGGACACCGTGGGCGTGCTGCAGGCCTCGCTGATGGACGAGTCGCCGCTGGTGCGGCGCTCGGCGGCCCGCACCATCGGCCGCCTCGGGCCGACCGAGGGCCAACCGCTGCTCACCCGCGCGCTGGTGGACGCCGACCCGACGGTGCTGGCCCTGGCCTGCGCCGCCGCGGGGGAACTCGCGCACCTCGACGTGAGCGAGCGCCTCAAGGAACTCACCCGTCATGCCGACGCCGCGGTGGTGCTCGCCGCGCTCGAGGGGCTCGCGCTCATGGGCCGGCTGTCCGACGAGCTGCTGCTGCGCGCCGCGGGGCACCCCGATGCCCAGGTGATCAAGCTGGCCTTCTCGCTCGGCGCCGATCGCGCGCTCCTCATTCACCGCGCCCTGGCTGGCCTCGAGCACTCGCGGTGGGACGTGCGCGCCGTGGCCGCGGGGCGCGAGGCGCTGGGGCCGCTCCAGGACGCGTTGGCCAAAGAGAGCGACGCCGTCGCGCGGGAACTCCTCTCGCGCGCCGTCGAGACGCTGGCCTGGCGGGTCTGACCGGTGGGTCCCGCTGACCCGCGCCAGGAGATGAGCGCCGAGGAGCTGCACCTCCTGCGTGACCTCTTCTCCCAGGCCTGCGGCTTCATGCTGCGGGAAGACCTCAAGTTCATCGCCGAGCGGCGCCTCGCCCCCCGCCTCGAGCTGCTCGGCCTGCGCGACTTCACCGGCTACGCCCGCTACCTGCGCTTCGATGCCCGCGGCGCCGACGAGCTCGAGACGGCGATCGATCTCCTCGTGCCGCACGAGACGTACTTCTTCCGCGAGCCCACGCAGCTGGAGTGCTTCGAGCACGAGCTCATGCCGCGGCTGCTGGTGAAGAACGCCCGTCAGCGCGGGCTTCACCTGTGGTCGGCCGGCTGCTCCACCGGCGAAGAGCCCTACACCCTGTCGATGCTGCTCGCCGGCATCCCCGGCTTCGCGGGGTGGGACCTCGACATCCTCGGCACCGATCTCTCGCGCAAGGCGCTGACCACCGCGCGCAAGGCCGAGTACGGCACCATGGCCCTGCGGGCCACCACGCCCGAACAGAAGGCCCGGTTCTTCGAGCCGCTCGAGGGGGGCCGGGTGCGGCTGCTCCCGAAGTACCGCGAGCCCGTGCGCTTCGGGCAGCTCAACCTGCTCGACGCCTCGGCGGCCGCGCTGTTGCCGCGCTTCGACGTCATCTTCTGCCGCAACGTCCTCATCTACTTCGATCAGGCGACCCGCCGCCGGGTGGTGGAGCTGTTCTTCGAGCGGCTCACCGCGGGCGGCTTCCTGCTCCTCGGCCACTCCGAGAACCTCCTGCACCTCTCGACCCGCTTCGAACTCGTGCAGCTCGAGGGCGATCTGGTGTACCGGAGACCCGGCCCATGACGCGCGAGAAGCCCGAGCGCCCCATCACCGTGTTGATCGTCGATGACTCGGCCACCAACCGGCGTGCGCTCTCGAAGCTGCTCGAGCTGGCCCCGGGCATCGAGGTGATCGGCCGCGCGGCCGACGGCGAGGACGGCCTCAAGAAGGCGCTCCAGCTCAAGCCCGACGTCATCACCCTCGATCTCGAGATGCCGAAGATGGACGGCTACGCCTTCCTCCGGCTGCTGATGGCGCGCGCCCCGACGCCGGTGATCGTCGTCTCGTCGTACGGGCACCCCTCCGACGTCTTCAAGGCCCTGCAGCTCGGCGCGTTCGACTTCGTGGCCCGGCCGGGCGAAGGCGACGACTCGAACTTCACCTCCGTGCGCGCGGAGCTCATCGAGAAGCTGCGCGCGGCCCGCTACATGCGGCGCGAAGACCCGAAGCCCCAGCTCGTTCCGCCGAAGGCGAAGGTCGCCACGAAGACGGTGGACCCCGAGGCGGCGAAGCTGGTGCTCGTCGGCGCCTCGACCGGTGGCCCGCCCGCGGTGCAGAGGCTGCTCGAGTCGCTCGTGGGCCTGCCGGTATGCGTGGTGGTGGCCCAGCACATGCCGCCGCGCTTCACCCAGGCCTTCGCCGATCGCCTCGACCAGTCGCTGGCCTTCCGGGTCACCGAGGCGCGCGCCGGAGACCCGATTCAGCCTGGCCGCGTCTACCTCGCGCCGGGTGGCGAGCAGCTGGAGATCGAGGAGCGCGGGGGGCGCCTGGTGCTGACCGTCAAGCTGACGACGCCGGCCGATGCCCACGCGCCGTCGGTCGATCGCCTGTTCTCCAGCGCGGCGAAGGTGGCGCCGGTGGGCACGCGCGCCGTGGTGTTGACCGGCATGGGGGCGGACGGCGCGAAGGGCGCGTTGGCGCTCAAGAAGGCGGGCCACGAGGTGTGGGCCGAGGCCGAGTCGACCGCAGTGGTGTTCGGCATGCCCGAGGCGGCGATCAAGATCGGCGCGGTGACGCGCACCTTGCCCCTCGACGAGCTGGGCCCCGCGTTGGCCCGCGCCCTCAAAGTCTAGCTTCCCTCGCCCTGGGCAGCGCTCACTTCGTCTTGAACGCGCTGACCACGCTGAAGTCCGCGGGCGCCTCTTCCGGCAACTCCGCCAGCCGCTCCAGGTACCGCTTCACCGCGAGATCCCCCGGGTTCACTGCCGCGAAGACCGCGAAGCGCCGCCGCGCCTCTGGCAACTTCCCGTCGCGGAACGCCGCGAGCCCCCGCTCCCACTCCGCCAACGATTCCCACCGCGACACCACCCGGCCGGGCCCGGACAGCAGCTCGTGCACCGGCACCGCCTCGTGCTTCCCCTTCACCTGCACCTGGTCGAGCTCGCGGAATACGAAGCCGGGGCCGGCGGCGCGGCGCGTGCCATCACCAACCAGGCAATACACGCCGTAGACCTTGCTGAGGCCCTCGAGCCGCGAGGCGAGGTTCACTGAGTCACCGACTACGGTGTAGTCGAAGCGCTCGGCCGACCCCATGTTGCCCACCACCATGTCGCCGGTGTTGATGCCCACGCCGATCGCCACGCGGATCCCGAAGCGCTGCAAGGGGCCCTCGTTGAGCTGCTCCAGCTCCGCGTGCATTTGCAGCACGCACCGCAGTCCCTGGTCCGCGTGCTCCGGCCGCGGCACCGGGGCCCCGAACACCCCCATCACCGCGTCGCCGATGTACTTGTCGAGCAGCCCGCCCTGGGCGAGCACCGCGCTGGTCATCGGCGAGAGGTACGTGTTGAGGAACGCGACCAGCTCGACGGGCGCCAGCTTCTCCGAGAGCGTGGTGAAGTCGCGGATGTCGGAGAACAGCACCGTCATGGTGCGCTTCTCGCCGCCCAGCGCGAGCTTCTCGGGGTGGGCGATGAGCTCCTCGAGCACGTCGTCACCCACGTAGTGCCCGAAGGCCTTCTTGAGCTGCCGGCGCTGCACGGCCTCCGCGGAGTACGAGAGGGCGAGGCCCACCAGCAGGGTGAGGGTGATGCTCAGCCCCGGCATCACCCACGGGAGCCACAGGGCGCCCCGCTCCAGGGCCACCGCGCTCCCGCCGAGCCAGCCCGCCAGCAGCACCACGCCGCCGAGCACCTGGGCCGCGGGCGTGACGCGCCGGGTGGAGAACAGCAGCGCCACCGCGACGCCGAGCGCGAGCACGATGAGCCCGTCCACCAGCCGGCCGGGGCGCTGCAACGTCGCGCCGCGCAGCACGTTGTCGGCCGCCGTCGCCTGGATCTCCACCCCGGGGACCGTCCCGAACGGCGTGCGCGCCGAGTCGTACCCGACGCGGGTGACGCCGATGAGCACGATCTTGTCCTGCAGCGCCGAGGCAGGCACGCGGCCTTCCACCACGTCGATCGCCGAGTACGTCGGCACCGTGCCCGCCGGCCCGGGAAAGTCGAGCCACACGCCGTCGTGATCGAGGCGGACCACCAGCTCGCCGATGCGCGCCTCCTGCTGCGGCCCGAGGTAGGCGAGCTGTCCGCGACCCACCCCGCGGGCCGTGGCGATGAGCGGCACCGTGAAGGGCATGTACAGGCCTCCCGCCGCCGCGCGCGCGAATGACAGCCGCCGCACCGTGCGCGTCTCGTCCTCCGCCACGGTGGCGAAGCCCATGCCCCGGGCCGCCGCCGCGATGACCGGCTGGCTGGTGATGATCGACTGCACCTCCACCGGAGGCACGTCGCCCGCAGTGCCCTGGCCGTAGCGCGCCCGGCCGAGCGTCGAGGCGTCCACCGCGCGCGTGCCGTCGCCCGCGGCGAGGATCAGCACCACGTTCCCCGCTTGCGCGATCGTCTCGGCGAGCAGCCGGTCACCGTCGAGTTCGCGGGCGATCTCCGCGAGCAGCACCTCCGTCTCCCCCTCGGGCGCGCCCTGGCCCGGCGTCCAGCCCTTCACCCGCTGTTGGAGCTCCGGCCCCAGCAGTCGCTCGGGCACGTCGAACACCGCGTCGACGCCGATCACCTTCGGCCGGGCGGCACTCACCGCGGCGATCACCTTCGCCCAGCCCGCGCGCCGCTCGAACAGCGGGCCGGCCCGCTCGGCGGTCGCGTCGTCGAACACCACCAGCGCCAGCTCGGGGGCGGGCGCGCGCGTGCCCCGCAGCCGGAAGCGCCAGTCAAGCGACCAGCGCTCGATGATCTCGATCGTCCCGCGGCCCACGTCGTTGCGCACGAACGGGGCGGCCCCGGCGAGGAGCCCCGTCACCAGCAGCGCCCCGAGCATCGGGCGCGAGAGCCGCTTCACCGGAGCGGCACCGTCAGGCGAGTCCACTCGGCGGTGACCGGCCGCGCCTTGAACCACTCGACCGCGCAGCTGGGCGTCGGGAGTCCGGAGGGCAGGCTCACCATCAGTCGATCGCCGCGCAGCCGGGCCCGCACCACCACGCCGGCTCCCTGCGACTTCCGGACCTCCGGGCCCAGGTCGGTGAGGGCGCCCTCGAGGCACTCCCGGAGCGCGTCGTCGGCGGCCAACGGGATGACCTGGACCCGCTGCTTCGTCCTGGCGCTGTCTTTCGGCGATTGCGCCGGGCGCTCGGGTTTCGGCTGCGCCTGGCGCTCCGCAGGGGGCGGCGGGGTTGGGGCAGGGCGGGGCGTCGGAGGCGGGCTCGTGGGCTCCGGTGCGTCGTCGACGCTCTCGAGGATCTTCGGCCCGCCACCACTGGGGCTGGACTCCGATTCCCTGCGTGCCGCCGGGGTGTTTGCCGCGGTCTGGCTCGCGTTCCACCCGATGAGGCGCTGCCTTCCTTCCCGCTCGCCGCTGGTGAACAGGGCATCGAGCTGGGCGCTGAGGGGGTCCGACCGCTTCGGCGCCTTGAGCAGCGCCAGCTCGCTGACCTTCAGCTCGAGATCTTCATCGAGCCGCACCACCTGCTGGTTGTCGACCAGCGCGAGCGCCACCCAGGCTGCGACCTTGACGATCACCGTGTCCGTCAACTGGAGCGGCACGCCATCGTCGGCCACGAACTCGGTCCCGCTGGCAGACCGGATGGTCACCGCGCCGTGCCGGAAGAGCACCTGGGCCACCGGCGGTGCGGCGGGCGCATCGGGTCTGGGTGCCGGCTTCGCGGGCAACGCGGCAAGGGT
The DNA here is from genome assembly GCA_038248085.1 of Myxococcales bacterium. Classification (GTDB taxonomy): domain Bacteria; phylum Myxococcota; class Myxococcia; order Myxococcales; family Myxococcaceae; genus Archangium_A. Next base: position 5,497 of record JBBRUE010000215.1, read on the forward strand.
CAACAGCAGGGCGTAGACCATGGGCGTGACGGTACCCGCGGTGCCTGGGGGCGTCGAGCACGCGACTCGTTCCGTGAATCCGCGGTCGAAACGGAATACCGTCGTCCGGTCATGACGATTCGTGCCCTGGTGGTTGATGACTCGATGCAGCTGCGACGCAGCGTGATGTACGCGCTCCAGCGCATTGGCGACATCGTGTGCGTCGAGGCGCAAGACGGCGCCGAGGCGATCAAGAAGTTCCAGGGCGCGAAGTTCGACATCGTGCTCACCGACATCAACATGCCGGTGCTCGACGGCCTGAAGCTGACCGCCCACCTCCGCAGCGATCCGGCCAACGATCACCTCCCGATCGTCATCATCACCACCGAGGCCGCCGAAGAAGACCGCGAGCGCGCGCTCAAGCTGGGCGCCAACGCCTACCTCATCAAGCCGGTGAAGGCGCAGGAGGTGCTCGACACCGTGCAGCAGCTCCTCAAGCTCACGCCATGAGTCTCACCACCGCGTCGTTGTGTGCCGTCCTCGCTGCGGCCCCGATGGTGGACCTCTCTCCGTTCGCGGTGAAGCACCAGGCCGATGGCTCGCTCGAGTACTCGTACGATCTCACCGCGGTGAAGGCCGCCGGGGGGTCACCCGACGCCCTCGCCACGCACGGCGCCGAGAAGGTGAAGGCCTTCCTCAAGGGGCTCCCGCGCTCGATGAAGCTCGTCGTCGCCCCCGGCTCGCCGCTGGAAATCGGCGCGGGCCGCGCGGTCGAGGCGGGGCGACTCGCCACCTCGTTCGCCACCATCTCCGAGGCGCCGATGGCGTCCGACAACCCGCTCGCCGACAAGTCAGGCTCCCGGTTGCGACCGGCCCTCGACCCGGCCGAGCCGCACCTCCTGCTCTCGGCCGAGGCGGTCGCGTGGCAGGTGCATCAACTCGAGCTCGCGGCGCTCGCTGCCGAAGAAGTGGACACTGAGGCGCTGCGGCGCGAGCTGTGGACCCTGGTGCTCGACCGCGCGACCCAGCGGCGCAAGAGCGGGCAGGGTGACGCCCGCGAAGGTGCGCTCGCCCTGGTGGCGCGCGTCGCCGCGGCTGCCGCGTGCCTCGACAAGGCGAAGGTGGCGGCGAACGTGCGCGCCGACTCAGACGCGAGCCCGATGGTGGACGCGGAGATTGCGCGGCTCACCGCGTCGCCCGACGCCCTCGTCGCCCCCGCACCGTGGAGCTGGAAGCCCGAGCTCCAGTGCGCGTGGGTCCGTTCGCGCGCCATGGCCCAGCCGTTCGAGCGTAGCCGGGGCGGCACCGCGGCGGTCCTCACCTTCCTCGATCTCCTCCAGAAGGAGCCGAAGCTCGCCGCGCTGTGGGACCGCATCCGCAGTCGTCGCGATCGGTTCCTCGGCGCGCCGCTGGCCGAGCCGGTTCTCCAATGGCGCGAGAAGGTGAACGGCAAGCCGGGTGAAGCCATCGACGGGCTCAACGAGTTCATCGAATCGTTGCCGATGGACGGCCGCCTGCCCCCCGCGCTGGTCGCCGAGCCGGTGACGCCGTTCGGCCGGTTCCTGTTCGAACTCTCGGGGGCCGAACGCAGCCACGCCTTCGCCGAACTCGCCACCGCGGTGCAGGACGGCCGCGTCGCTCCCGGCACCGACACCTGGCCGAAGGCGCGCGACGCCGCCCTGGCGCCGTTGTGCGCGAACGAGGTCAACAAGAGCGTGCGCTTCGACGGCGAATGGAGGGACCGGTTGCAGGGCGCGTTCGCCACGCTGCTCGGGAGCGTGGCCGAGGCCCGTGGTGGTTCCGGCGCGCCCGAGCGCGAAGAAGGCGAGCGGAGCGCGTTGACGATTCGGCTCCTCGTCCCACCGAGCCTCGAGGTCGAGCCGCTCCCCGAGCTCTTCGCCCACGGCGCCGAGTCCCTCGAGCGCCTCGTGGAAGCGCTCAAGGCCGAGAAGCTCGACGGGCTGCAGGCGCTCGGGTCCGACGGACAGCGCGGGGGGCCGGTCATCGCCACCGCGAAGGTGTGGATTCCCCGGCTCAAGGGGCTCGCGGCGCTGGCCAACCCCGAGACGCCCACCGCGAAGGATCTCGCCGAAGGCCGCCGCCTCGCCCAGGCCTGGCGCTCCGAGCCGTCATTCTCGCGCGAGGTCCGCGAGGCGTCTGCCTCGCCGGTCGCCATGCCCGGTGAGCGGCAGCACGCGGCGATCGTCGGGGTCTCGCGGCGCGAGCTGAGCGTCACCTTCTCCAGGCCGCCGAAGATCGATTTCGCCGGGGGCGCCGGGTCGGAAGCGTTCGTCTTCCTGACTTCCGAGCAGCGCTACATCGTCCCGGTGTTGATCTCCGTCGGCGCCCCGGCGTCACCGACGAGGAAGCCGCTCGATCGCCAGGCCCTCAAGGCGCTCGTCGACGGCGTGCAGCGCGACGGGGCGCAGGCCGAGGGCGCGTTCGCCGAAGCCCTGAAGTGAGGTCGGTTCGGCAGACCGGCATCAGCCCGAACTTCGTCGTCCGCACCCGCGCCACCTGCTTTGGGCCCCTTCACCGACAGCCGGTAGCGCGGTTGCTCACCTCGGCGATCTGCGCGCGGCATGCGTCCCCATTTTCAACTCGCACAGAATCTGCTGCGCGTTGTCAGTTCCCGCAGGCGTAGCGGACGAGTCGCGGGCCGGCCTCGGTGCGCTCGAGGAAGAGCACGCCGCCCTCGGGCAGCACGGTCAGCTCACGAAAGGTCTCTTCCGGCATCGAGTTGGCAGGGAAGCGCGTCTGTCCCAGCGGGCGGCCGTCGAGCGGGTCGAGGCAGAGCAGGGTGACGCCGAACACCGGCTTCTCCGGGGTGGAGCCGGGCTGCTCGACGACCGTGCCCAGGTAGATGATCCCCGAACGATCCGCGTCGAGCGCGTTGAGCGCGAGCACCGGCTGTCCGACCGCGAGCTGCCGGGTGAAGCGGTGCTGCTGCGGCTGGCGATCGATCGCCGTCACCATCACCACGCCCGCCGCAGCGTCGACGATGTTCGCGGTGAGGTACGTGCGGCCATCACCCGCGGGCCGGCCGGGAATCTCGGGGCGCTCGGGGTTCCGCTCACCCGAGGTCGAGCCGATGCGCACCGAGTCGCCGTGTTCGCGCTCGACGTACACGTCCTTCCCGTCGGTGAAGAGGCCGCTCGCTGCGCCGCCTTCTTCAAGACCCTTGCCGGTGATCGGCAACTCACCCTTCTGCTTCCCGTCGTTCCCGATGAGCGCGATCGACTTGTCGACGAGGCGGTCGAGCACCAACGCCGTTCCGTCCGGAGCGATCACCACGTCCTGCGCGGCCTGCACTGGCAGCGGCACCGTGCCCAGCGGCTTGCCCGCGCGATCGAGCTTCACCAACCGCTCGTTGACCTGGTCGAGGATCCACACCTGGCCCTGGCCATCGACCGTGAGGCTCATCGGCGCTTCGGGGTTCGCCTCGTCCGGGCGCGTGCGGCCGAGGTTGCCCTCGCCGTTCCCCCAACCGAAGCGGGCGACCTCGATGCCGCCACCTGTCCGTGCTTCGGGCAGGCCGCCGTCCGTGGTGACCATGGCTGTCGTTTTCACGGCCGGGCGCGGCGGACTCGCCTTGGCGACCA
>JBBRUE010000216.1:0-9059 GCA_038248085.1 Myxococcales bacterium
GGGCGTGGTGTACGCCGCGCGCGACCTGAAGCTCGGCCGCGTCGTCGCGCTCAAGGTGCTGCGTCCCCAGCTCTCCGATGGTCCGGCCCGCGCGCGGCTGGTGCGCGAGGCCCAGGTGATGGCGCGGCTCTCGCACCCCCACGTGGTCAACGTGTTCGACGTCGGCGAGGTCGAGGGGCGCGGCTTCGTCGCGATGGAGTACGTCGAGGGCGGGACGCTGCGTGGCTGGCTCGAGACCCCGCGCGCGGTGCCCGCGCTGTCGACCCTCTTCCTTCAGGCCGGGGACGGACTGGCCGCCGCGCACCGGGCGGGCATCGTGCACCGCGACTTCAAGCCCGAGAACGTGCTGCTCGGCGCCGACGGCCGCGCGCGCGTCACCGACTTTGGCCTGGCGAACTCCAGCTCGGTCGAGGGGCTGCCCGCGGCGGCGTCGCTCACCGAGACCGCGGGCCTGCTCGGCACCCCGGCCTACATGGCGCCCGAGCAACTGCGCGGGGAACCGGCCGATGCCCGCAGTGATCAGTACGCCTTCTGCGTCGCCTTCTACGAAGCGCTCGCCGGCCATCGTCCCCACGAAGCGAAGACGCTCGCCGAGCTGCGCACGCAGGTGCTGGCCGGAGTCGTCGCGCGCCCGAACCGGGAGGAGTTGGACGAACACGTCTGGCACGCGCTCGAGCGTGGCCTCTCGCTCGAGCCTGCGGAGCGGTTTGCCTCGATGGAGGCGCTCCTCGCGGCACTGCGGGACGGGCCCTCCCGTCGGGGTCGGGGGGCGTTGCTCACGGCTGCCGTGCTCCTGCCGGTGGGGCTCGGGCTCGCGTGGGTCGTCGCCCTCGCGACCGAAGAACCTCCGGCGGAGCCCGTCGTCGCTGCGCCGCCGCCGCGCGCGGTGGCGCCAGCCCGAGTTCGCGACAGCGAGCGTGACGTGTTCGTCGAACCCGCAGCGCCCGAGCGCCTGCCGCCGGAAGGCACCGAGCTTGCCCTGGCGCCCGGTGACACGAGGGACTTCGAGGTGCGCGAGCTGCTTCGTGCGCGCATCGCGGAGCCCTCCATTCTCGATGTCGAAGGCACCGCGACGGAACTCACGCTCATCGGGCGCGCGCCGGGCCGGACGCTCCTGGTGCTCGAGTTCCTCGGGCGTCAACGCTCGTGGCCGGTGCTGGTGCGCACGGCGGAGGCGCTCGCGCCCGAGCGCCGCACGCTGACGGTGGGTGCCCAGTGGGACTTCGCGCTGGAAGGCATCACCCGCGTCACCGTCGGCAACGCCGCGCTCGTCGACGTGGTGCGGCAGCCGGCCGGGCTGCGCTTCAACGCGCTCAAGCTCGGTACGACCAACGCGCTGGTGTGGACGCGTGACGCCCGTCGCCACGAGTTGTTGTTCGACGTCGTCGCGCCAGCCAGCGTGGACTCGGTGGACCTCGAGCTCGGGCTCCAGCAGGTGCTGACCTTCCAACGTCTCGAGCACGCGACCGTCGAGCCGGCGGCGCTGTGCGAGCTGTTACCGCTCAACGGGTTCGAGTTGTTGTTGACGCCGCGGCGCAGCGGAGAGGGCGTGCTGGAGGTCTGGTTGGACGACGGAACCCGGCAAATCCGAAGGCTTCGGGTGCACGAGCGCCGCTGAAGGTCGATTCCCCGCAACAGGCCGCCGCTCGCCGTGTCTTCTGGGTGAACCCTCACCTTCCCCCGGAGTCCACCATGTTCGCTCCCCTCCTCGTCGCCTGTGCCCTCGCCGTGAATGCCACTCCGACGTCGTCCGAGGCGTCGCAGCCGCTCAAGGTGATGGCGAAGGCCCGCGGCTTCACGCTGGAGAGCGCGGGCGTGACTGGTGCGGCGGTGCTGCGCGCGAATGACCACGTCGACGTGGTGGCGGTGGTCACCGACCCCGACTCGAAGCAGCTGGTGTCCGTCATGCTGATGCAGAACGTCATCGTCCTCGCCAACGCCTCGCCGGCGGTGGGAGTGCCCGCGCAGGTCACGCTCCTGGTGATCCCCGAGGAGGCGCAGTTGCTCTCGCTGGTGAAGGTCGCGGGGCAGCTCACCTTCATTCTCCGCAACGAGGTGGACGTGGACATCCTCGACGAACAGAAGGCGGTCGCGCTGCGCAACGTCCTCCCGCGGCCGACCCTCAAGACGCGCGCACCCTGAAGGTCCCGCGACCGCGTTCCCGGTGAACCTCGGCTGATCAGCGAGTAGACCGTCATCCCCGCGAGTACGCGCCGGCGGTCATCTTCGGGCTCTGGCAGCGCGGTGGCGCGGCGCTCGCGTCGGCACCTGCGCAGCCCCCAACCCTTGCAACTCCCGGCTTTCGTCGGCGGGCGAGGGCGAGACCCAGCGCGAGTAACGGACCAGCCGCGCTGGCCTGGCAGCCGGAGGTGACGAACACGTACTGCCTCTCGTGGTCGTCGCCCGCGTCAGACTGACCGCCAGCGTCGGTCGGTGCTGTCCCTGCATCGACTCCGCCATCGTCCGTGGTGCACACGTCGTTCACACACGCGCGCAGAGCGCAGAGCGGCGCGGCGGCGACGCACAGCACGCCTCCCTGGCAGGTGCCACGAACGCAGCCGCCGAGGGAGCACGGGATCCCGACCGTGCACTCCTGCTGCACGCCGATGAGGACCCCGCTGTCGATGAGCTCGGCGAACGCGGCCTCGAAGACCGCCCCGTTCGAGGCGTAGCCCGGCGCGCCGATGACGAGGCGGGGTGGGGTCTCGACCGCAAGGCTGATGCCGAAGAGGTCGGTGTCGCTGCTCTGCACGGTGACCACCTCGCCCGCGTCACCGACGAAGCGGTAGAGGCTGTTGATGCCGGGCGCGCCGACCCACAGCGCGCTGAGCCCGCCGCCCGCATCGCCGGGCTCGACCGCCAGCGCCATGCCGAAGCCCGCGTCGGGCACGGCGGTCAAAACGTAGAGGAACGGGTCGGGCCTCCCGAGGTTGAAGACGAACACCTCTCCCGTGGTCGGCGCCGCCACGATGATCTCCAGACCCGGCGCGGGGTGAACGTCTCCAAAGGTGACCTGCCACCCGAAGTCGACGGAGGTGCTCGCGGCCGGCGCCTCGATCGAGGGGCCGGGCGTCGTCAGGCCACCGGCGAACTCCACGAGGGACACCCGGCGCGCGCCCGTGTCGCCGACGGCGAAGACGGGCCGCTCGGGGTGCCAGGCGAGCGAAAAGCCGGCGCGGGGAGATGCCGACAGACCCAGGGAGGCGGAGCGCGTGCCCCCATCGCCGGCCGGGTCGAACAACCACACCTCGGCGGGCGTGAGCGAGATCGGCATGACGGCGAGCAGCGGGAGTCCCGGGCGATGGGCCGCGGCAAGAGCAGCGCACGCCCCGCGCCGGCCCAGGTTGTCGAAGCCATCTGGGCCAAGGCTGAGCAGCCCACCTGACCCGCACGTGAACGCCCGCGGCTCGCTCGTTTCACAGGCGACCACCGTGCCCGTGGGGACCTGGGTGGTGAGGGTGTCGACCCCCGCGGGACCCCACAACAGCGTCGTGAAGGTCCCTGGCCCACCGGCGGCGAAGCCTCCCGTGGGGCAGCTCGCGACGGAGAAGCCGAGCTGCTCGCCGGTGGTCAGGCCGACGACCGTGGGGTTGAGGGCCAGCGCCTGTCGCTGCGCACCGACCGCGCGAGCCGGCGGCGTGCTGCAGCTGGCGACTGACAGGAGGACCAACGCTTCCGCGCCGCGCATCACCACTCAGCTCCCGCGGTAGTTCGGTTCGCGCCGCTCGAGGAACGCGGCGATGCCTTCCTTGTAGTCGTCGCTGTCCCACACCTTGCGCCGCTCACCCTGGATCTGCTCGAAGATGATCGGCGGCAGCGCCTTCGCCGCGCCGAGGATGTTCATCGAGCGCTTCATCGCCGTCACCGAGAGCGGCGCGTTCTTCGCCACCCGCCGCGCGAACTCGAGCGAGAAGTCGGTCAGCCGTTCCGCGGGCACCACGTGGTTGATGACGCCGAGGGCATGCGCGCGCGTGGCGGTGATCGGCTCGCCAGCGAAGGCCATCTCGCTGAGCAGCGAGAAGGGCATGCGGTTCATGAAGGTGAGCAGCCCCGTCACGTTGTAGGGCACCGAGAGCTTGGCCGGGGTGATGGCCAGGGTGACGTCGGGCGCGGTGATGATGATGTCGCAGCTCAGCGCGAGCTCGCAGGCCCCGCCCCATACGCTGCCTTCCACCAGCGCGATGATCGGCGCGGGGAAGTCTTCGATGCGGCGGATCACCATGCGCAGGGGGTCGCTCCACCCCAGCGGGTCGCGGCCACCGCGCGGGAGTTCCTTCACGTCGTGCCCCGCCGACCACACCTTCGCCCCCTGCGGCGCGCGGAGAATGACCGCCCGCGTCTTCGCCTGCTCCATCACGTCGAAGGCGGCGATGAGGTCGTCCACCAGCGCGGCTGAGAGGGCGTTGCGACGCTCCATGTGGTTGAGCGTGATGGTGCCGATGCTGTTGGTGTGCTCGGTGAGAACGAGACTCATGGGCGTGGCTTGCCCCACGGGTGCGTCGCTGTCACGCATGCCGGCGTCTCCCCCTTCAAAGATTCAGGGCGCTTGTTGGAGCGGCTTGCGGGCCGTGGGCGTCGTGGGTCGACGGCAAGGGCCCAGGCAGCGTCTCGTGCGGCCGCCTCGTCCTGGTAGCGTCGGCGCACCTTCAGGCCGACGAGCCCTGTTTCCCGCGGTGGTGCTACGAGACGTGACGTGCGCACCGTCAATCAACTCCGGCTGGTGATGGTCCTGCTGGCGCTCGCGGGCGCGAGCTGCCGCACGACCTCAGGCACCGGCCGTGGCGCAGACTTCGGCGAGGGGCTCGCGTCCTTTTACGGCGCTGAGCTGGTGGGGCGCCCCACCGCCAGCGGTGAGACGTTCGACAAGGAGCAGCTCACCGCGGCCCATCGCACGCTGCCCTTCGGCACCTGCGTTCGCGTGACGCTCCTGTCCACCGGGCGTTCAATCGACGTTCGCATCAACGATCGTGGACCCTTCGTCGCGGGTCGGATCATCGACGTCTCAGAAGCCGCCGCGCGCGAGCTGGGTCTGATCGACTCTGGCGTCTCGCGTGTGAAGCTGTCGCGCTGCTGACCCGTGGAAACGTCCACCGTCACGCTCGAATGTCCGCAGGTGCTGTGCGAGACGCGGCACTTCGACGCTGAGGCCCTTCGCCTTGTGTCGGAACAACGGGGCTGCTCGCGGCGGGTCAGTGCCTGGCCGGGCAATGCGTTGGCACAGCGACGACGTGTGATGACAACGACGCCTGCACGATCGACGTCTGCGACCTGACCTCTGGTTGCGCCGCTCAGTCGAGCCGGTAGAGGCGATCCTCTCCGCCGTCGACGAGCTGCGTGCTGACGAGATGGAAGCCCGACTTCTCGAGCACGCGGATCGACCCGAGGTTGTGCGCCGCGACAGAGGCGAACAGCGGGCGAAGCGGTTCGTGCGAGAGGAACGCGAGCAGCGCCGCGGACCCCACGCCCCGGCCCCAGAACGCACGCCCCACCCAGTACCCGACGAGGCGCCGGCCGTCCTGGGTCCAGCTCACGACGTGGCCCGCGACCTGGCCGTCGACGACGATGGTCTGCTTCCTGCCACCCGCATCGCCGAGCACCCTGGTGCGCCAGTGCGCGAGGAAGGCCTCTCGGTCCCGCGGGGGAAACGCCGCCATCCGATACGCGACGGGGTCGGCTTGCTGCTCGAACAGCGGCAGCAGGTCCTCCTCCGTCACGTCGCGCAGCTTCACGCGCGGCTGATCACCAGCGCGGCGTTGGTGCCGCCGAAGCCGAACGAGTTCGACAGCGCGTACTCGATGGTGCGCTTCTTCGGCACCAGCGGCACGAGGTCGAAGCCCTCGGCGTCGTCGGGCGCGTGGAGGTTGAGCGTGCCCGGGGCGACCTGGTCGCGCAGGGCGAGCACCGAGAAGATGGCCTCTACCGCGCCGGCCGCGCCGAGCAGGTGGCCGATGGACGACTTGGTCGAGGACACCGAGACCTGGCTCACCGCGTCGCCGAGCAGCCGGCGCAGCGCCTTGAGCTCCATCGGGTCGCCGACCGGCGTCGAGGTGGCGTGCGCGTTGACGTAGCCGAGCTGATCAGGGCGAATCTTCGCGTGGCCGAGCGCGGTCTTCATCGCGCGCAGCGCCCCGGCGCCTTCCGGCTCGGGCGCGCTCATGTGGTACGCGTCGCCGGAGATGCCGTAGCCGGTGAGCTCCGCGTAGATGCGGGCGCCGCGGGCCAGCGCGTGTTCGCGCTCCTCGAGCACCATGATCCCCGAGCCTTCGCCGAGCACGAAGCCGTCGCGCTGCTTGTCCCACGGGCGCGAGGCCTCGGTGGGCCGCTCGTTGTAGTCGGTGGACAGCGCGCGCATCGCCGCGAAGCCCGAGAGCGCGAGGCGGCAGGTGGCCGCCTCGGTGCCGCCGGCGATCATCACGTCGGCGTCGCCGTACTGAATGAGCCGCGCCGCGTCGCCCAGGGCGTTGGCGCCGGTCGCGCAGGCGGTGACCACCGCGTGGCACGGCCCACGGAAGCCGAAGCGCATCGACACCATGCCGGCCGCTTCGTTGATCAACACCATGGGGATGAAGAAGGGCGAGATGCGGCGCGGGCCCTTCTCCGCGAGGATCATCGCGTTCTCGGCGATGCGCTCGAGCCCGCCGACGCCCGACCCGATGAGCACGCCGGTGCGGTCGCCTTCGAGCTCCGAGGGGCTGTCCCAGCCGGCGTCCTTCACCGCTTCCACCGCGGCGGCGATGGCGTACTGGAGGAAGGGCTCGAGGCGGCGGCGCTCCTGCACGTCGAAGATCGACTCGAGGTCGAGCTCACCCGGCGCCTTGCCGTGGGGCACCTGGCCCGCAATCTTCGTGCCGAGGTCGCTCACGTCGAAGGCGGTGATGGCGCGAATGCCGCTCTTTCCTTCGAGCAGTTGTTTCCACACGTGCTCGACGCCCACGCCCAGGGGAGTGACCAGGCCCAGCCCGGTGATGACGACGCGCCTCATGACGCGCTCCCCTGGAACCGCGAGGGGGCTTCACAACCGGGGAGGGAGGACAGCGAGAAACGAATCATCGGCGCACCGTAGGGGTGTGACTTGCCCCCCGCAAGCACAGCCGCAGCAGCAGTTACACCGCCTTGGTGTCGGCCGCACCGTGCATCAAACACATCGAACGGAGGTCGTCGCGCTTCAGAGGCACACGTCACCGACCGAAGAGGGTGTATGAGCGCCGCGCTCAACCTCCTTCGAAAGGCCTCACCCTTGACGCTCCCGAATCGCATCGCAGTCCTGCTGACCGTGGCCCTCGTGGGTTGCGGCGTGAAACCGACCGTCGACGCAGGCACCGGAGGCGGTGGCGGCATCACCGGCACCGGCGGTGGCAGCACGACCGGCGGTGGCACGGGTGGCGGGACGGGCACCGGCGGTGGGGGCGCGGTGGACGCGGGCGTCGATGCCGGCGTGTCGATGGGCACCACCTGCGCGAACGCGATTCCCACGTTCCTCGGCGATTCCCAGATGGGGAAGATCGACGTGGCCGGGAAGAAGGTCTTCTACAAGTTCAGCGCCGACGCGGGCGACATCCTCGACCTCAGCACCACGGCGAACCCGATGGACGCGAACAACAAGCTCGACACCGCGCTCAAGCTCTATGACGCCACCGGCGCGATGACGCTCGCGTCGATCGACGACGCGTACCCGCGGCTCTCGACCGACAGCGAGATGTACTACCGCGTGGTGACGCCCGGCACGTACTGCGTGTCGATCGAAGACTGGTCGAGCTGGGCCGGGGAGCCCGCGGTCGCGCGCCCCGCCGACACCTACAAGCTCGACGTGCACACGGTCAGCCGTACGGCCTCCACCAGCAACTTCGACACCGAGGCCAACGACATGGCGTCGTCGGCCCAGGTCGGCAAGCTCGCCATGGGCACCGGCTTCGCGTTCGGGGTCATCTTCGGCGACCTCGCCTCGGGCACCGACGTCGACGTCTACAAGTTCACCGTGCCCGCCGGGCTCACCACGGTCTCCATCGACCTCGCGCCCCTGGGCGTGCCGAGCGGCGCCGGTTCGAACGGCTACGGCTCGGGCCTCGGCCGCGTGGCGGTGCGGGTGCTTGAGATGAGCGGGACGACGGTGCTCGGCGCGTGGAACACCACGGCCGCGACCTACGAGACGACCCCTGACTCCATCACCGTGCCGGTCACCCCCGGGAGCGACGTGCTGGTGTCCATCGAGCGGCCCACGGGCGCCGTCGCCACGGCCAACGACTTCTACGTGGCGACCGTCTCGCTCTCGACCGACAACCCGGTCGAGATGGCCGACGCCACCAACGGCGTGCTGGCCACCGCCGAAGTGTTGCCGCTGACCGTCGACACGACGGACCCCAAGGTGAAGCAGGGGTTCATTCTCGGCACCATCGGCGCGGCGGACACCGACTTCTATTCGATCGCCGTGCTGGCGAACGACGCGGTCTCGGTCGCGTGCGGTGGGCTGCGCACCGGCTCGGGGCTCATCGCGACGTACGAGCTGCAGACCTCCACGGGCACCGCGCTGCAGAGCGAGACCGAGACGGCGCTCGCCGACATCTACTGGGGCACGGGCACTTCCGCCTCGAAGCCCTCGGTCACCGCGCCCGCGGCGGGCACGCTGGCCTTCAAGGTCACCGGCACGCAGGACGCCACCAACACTGGCAACTGGTACCGCTGCGGCATCGTCGTCACGACGCCGTGAAGTGAGCCGGTCGAGGGGGGGAAGTCGGGCCCGCGCCGTCTGGTGGGCTTGTCACCTTCACCCTCGTGGCTGGACGTCGCAGCCGGCGCATTCCCGCGGGCTTGATGCCTCAACCGCTGGGCGCGCGGGGTACGGGGTGACCGCCGATGCCACCAGGAACTGCGGCAGAGGCGGTGCGCGGCGGGCGAAGGGGTGCGCGGCGGTGCTCGCCCCGAGCAGGCCTCTCACCATGCACATTTCGTCACCAGGGCGCTCGGCGACGGGCGCGGGGGGCCCGGCGGGGGACCGGGGGTGCCCAGCGGGGGGGGGGGCGGGGGGGGCCCCGGGGGGGGCAGGGGGGGGCGCCGGGCGGGCA
>JBBRUE010000217.1:0-9038 GCA_038248085.1 Myxococcales bacterium
CGTCGCGAAGCTCCATCGGCTGCTCGGCGGCCTCGCTCACGCTTCTGCGCGCGCGCCCGCTTGCCGCCTCGTCGGCCCCAAAGGAGAGGAAGTCGCGCTACCAGATGCTGTCTTCTACGTACTTGAGCGGGTCGCCGAGGTGCTGGCCCGTGGGGATGCGATCACCGTCGTTCCGGTGGGCAAGGAGCTGACGACCCAGCAGTCCGCCGACCTCCTCAACGTGTCGCGGCAATACCTCGTTCGGCTGCTCGACGACGGCCGTATCCCGTACACGAAGACCGGAAAGCACCGCCGGCTTCGTATCGAGGACGTGCTCGAGTTCAAGGAACAACGCGACGTCGAGCGAAAGAGCGCGCTGCGCGACTTGTCCCAACTCACGGAGGAGCTCGGTGGCTACGAGCGTGAGCTGAAGTAGCTACTGAGGCCTGCAGCCCCCGCCCCTCGAACCGCCGTCCAACGCGCTCGGAGCCGAGCACGAGAAGGCCAACACGAGACCGCCGCGAGGAGGGTCGAGCGCAGGTGGCACTGCGGCGTTGGTTGATCAGCCGCACCCCCGTGGGTTACAGGCGGCCCCATGAAGAATCGCCTCCTCGTTCTGGCAGTCGCCGCTACCCTCGCCGCCCCGCACGCCTTCGCCCAGGAGGAGGTCGGTGACGTCGCCGGCCCCAAGTCGGCGGCGGGTGGCGATGACGGCTCGGGTGGGCGCCGCAAGCCCATTACGCGCGACGACCGCACCCAGGCCCTCAAGGCCGAAGAGGAGAAGAAGAAGCGCGAAGAGGAAGAGAAGAAGCGCGCCGAGGCCGAGAAGAAGCTCGCCGAGGCCGAGGCGAAGATGAAGGCCATCGAGGACGCCGCCGCCAAGCTCAAGGCCGAGACCGAGGCCAGGGAGAAGGCCGCCGAGGAGGCGAAGAACTCCAAGGAAGCCCGGGACCTCGTCGAGAAGAAGAAGAACCAGGAGCTCGAGGCCAAGCGGCTCGTCGAAGAAGAGAAGAAGCGCAAGGAAGAGGAGAAGCGCCTCGGCGAAGAGAAGAAGAAGTTCGACGCCGAAGAGAAGAAGCGCCTCGCCGAAGAAGAGAAGGTGAAGAAGGCCGAAGACAAGCGTCTCGCCGAAGAGAGGAAGCGCGAGGACGACCTCGAGAAGCAGAAGAAGCAGGCCGAAGAGCGCGAGGCGTCGCTGACGAAGCAGAAGGAGGAACTCGAGAAGAAGAAGGCCGAGCTCGAAGACAAGAAGAAGGCCGCCGAAGAGGAGAAGTCGAAGCGGGCCGAGGACGCGAAGCTGTCCGCCGAGGCGCGCAAGAAGCAGCAGGAAGAGGACAAGGCGAAGAAGGAGTCTGAGCTCGCGGACAAGAAGGCGAAGGCCGACGAGGAGCGCAAGGCGAAGGACGCCGAGCTCGCCTCGAAGCGGACCGCCGCCGACGAAGAGAAGAAGCAGAAGCTCGACGAGGCCGCCGCGAAGAAGGCCGCCGCCGACGAGGAGAAGAAGCAGAAGCTCGACGAGGCCGCCGCGAAGAAGACCGCCGCTGCTGAGGAGAACAAGCGCAAGAACGAAGAGGCCGCCGAGAAGAAGCGCCTCGCCGCCGAAGAGAAGCAGCGCGTCGCTGACGAGGCCCGCGCGCAGAAGGACAGCGTGTTCGCCGCGAAGAAGGCCGCCGCCGACGAAGAGAAGAAGCGCAAGGACGAGGAGAAGCGCAACGCAGAGGAGGCGAAACGCCTCGAAGCCGACGCGAAGAAGCTCGATGAGCAGCAGAAGAAGGAAGCCGCCCGCCTCGCCGCCGAAGCCGCGAAGTCGTCGCCTCCCCAGGAGACCTCGAACCGCCGCGTGGTGAAGCCCGGCGAGACCCCGGCGCCCCAGCCTGTCGCGGCGACCACCACCACGACCACCACCACCGCGGCGCCTCCGCCCACGCAGCAGCAGCAGGGCACGGGCACCACGGCGACCGCGACGTCGGCGAACTCCTACCTCGGAGGCAAGGCGGCGGTGGGCGGGCTCATTCCCGCGGCGACCGTCGAAGAGGCGAAGAAGGATCCCCGCTTCGCGGCCGGCGCGATGGTCGAAGACGCGCGCGTGAAGGTCGTCTCGGTGGCGGAGAAGTTCCCGTACTACGGCATCAACAACAACGGCTGCACCTCGGGCCGCAGCTTCGTCACCGCCGAGCTCGTCTCGCCGTTCGACGGGCTGCCCAGCGGCGTGCCGGTGGTGCTGCGCATCGAAGACCCGAACCTCGGGCCTGCCCGCGCGGGGAGCTTCCTCGCGTTCTCGGGCCTGCGCCGCGCCGGCAAGGCGCCCGACGGCACCTTCGTCTACTGCGGCAAGGGCACCGCGTTCCCCGTTCGCCGCTGACGCGCCGGTGCGCTACAAGTCCCACCCCTGATGTTCAACATCGGTTCAGGCGAGCTGGCGCTCATCGCGGTCGTGGCCCTGCTGGTGCTGGGGCCCAAGCGTCTGCCCGAGCTTGCGCGCGGCATCGGCAAGTTCATGCGTGAGTTCCGTCGCCAGACCGACGAGGTGCGTGGCGTGGTGGAGCGCGAGTTCTACAAGATGGATCACGAGGCGCCTCCGCCGGCGATCCGTCCCGCCAACGACGTGGTCCCCGTCGGCGGCCTGCCCACCCCCGAAGTCCTCCCGTCGCAGCTGACGAAGGGCATGCCCCAGGGCGAGCCGGTCGTCGTGCCTCCTGCCCCCGTCGCGTCTTCCGTCGAGCCCCTCGCTCCTGCCGCACCGAGCGTCGCGCCCCTCGAAGACCCGCAGCCCAAGAGCTGACGCGTGGCGAGCGCCGAAGAGAAAGACGACTTCCGCATGAGCCTGATGGAGCACCTCGGGGAGCTCCGCACCCGGCTCCTGCGGTTCACCATCGCGGTGGTGGTGCTGGGCGCCGCCTCGCTCGTCTTCGCCCGCGAGCTCTACGGCATCTTGATGCGGCCGGTGCTGCTCGCGCTGCCCCCGGACGCGGCGGCGCTCGTCTACACGTCGGCGATCGAAGAGATCAACGTGCTGATGAAGATCGGCCTCTACGCCGGCATCTTCCTCAGCACGCCGGTGCTGCTGTGGCAGGTGTGGGGCTTCGTCTCGCCCGGCCTGTACCCGAAGGAGCGCAAGCTCGCGGCCCCCTTCATCCTCTTCGGCACCCTCGCGTTCCTCGCGGGCGCGCTGTTCTGCTACTTCCTGCTGCTGCCGCAGATGTTCACCTTCCTCCTGCAGAAGGAGGACGCCATGGCCATCAACCGGCGCATGTCGACCGCGAAGCTGCACGAAGAAGACGCGGTGCGGTACCTGCGGCTGGGCGACTGCGAGCGCGCCGCGGCGTGGGCGCGCACCGCCTCCGGGGCGCTCAAGGCGCCGGGTGACGGGCAGACCACCGAGGGCGCCTTCGGGATGACGCTGCTGCCCAAGCCGGAGATCGACGTGCTGGCGCGCATCGAGGGCCTCGGGCGGATCATCGACGCGCTGTCTCTCGCGCGGGGCACGGCGCTGGCGGCGAAGCTGGTCGAGGTCACCGACAAGCGCAGCGAGGCCGTGAAGTCCTACGGGGACGGTGAGTTCAGCCGCGCCACCACCCAGCTCGACGAGGCCGCCGGGGTGCTGGTGACCGCCGCGGACGAGCGGGGGGACGAGGTCGCGGCCCTGTGGGAGCTGGAGAAGCTCCTCGGCGTCGGCCAGGCCCGCACCGAGTCGCTCAACTGGACGCGCCCGATGCTCTCGATGGAAGAGCAGCTCACCCTGGTGCTGGTGCTCGAGCTGGCCTTCGGGCTCATCTTCGAGCTCCCGCTGGTGATGGCGGTGCTCGGGCTGGTCGGCCTGGTGAACTCGAAGTTCCTCTTCAAGTACCAGCGGCACGCCTTCGTGGTGTGTCTCATCGCGGCGGCGGTCATCACCCCCACCGGTGACGCAGTGAACCTGGCGCTGATGGCCGGGCCGATGCTGCTTTGTTACGAGCTGGGCGTGGTGCTGGTGTGGCTCGTCGAGAAGCGCCGGGCCCGGCAGCCCGTGGGTGGCGAAGGCGTGCCTCCGCCGTCATGACGCCGCTGCGCTCCGAGGTGTCGCTGTCGCGGTCGGCACACCGCGGGGTCGGCTTCGCCCCGTTCGCTGCGCGCATGGCCCGCCGCTTCCGCTACGCGTGGGCGGTCGGCTGGCGCTTCCGCCTCACCCTGGCGTTGATGGTGGTGTGGTTCGGCCTGCTGCCGTTGATCTACGTGGCGCGCTACCCCGGCGGCGTGAGCTTCGGCCGGGCGCTCCACCACGTGTACTTCCTGCTCTTCGGGCAGCCGTCGCTCGACTACGTGGAAGACTGGGTGCTGGAGGTCCTCAACATCCTCATTCCGCCGCTGGGCCTCGTCACCGTCGTCGACGGCGTGGTGCGGTTTTCGTACCTCTTCAACGCGCGAAAGCGCGCCGACCGGGAGTGGATCGAAGTGCTCGCAGAGAGTCTGAAGGGGCACGTGGTGGTCTGCGGCGCGGGGCGCGTGGGCTATCGCGTGACGTTGGAGTTGCTCAAGCTGGGCCGCGAGGTGGTGGTGGTCGAGAAGCGCGCCGACGCGCCCTTCGCCCAGGTGCTGCGCGACCTGAACGTCGCGGTGTTGATCGACGACATCCGCAGCCAGGGGAGCCTCCAGCGCGTCAACGTGATGAAGGCCGAGGCCATCGTCTGCGCCACCGACGACGATCTGTCGAACCTCAACGTGGCGCTCGACGCGCGCAAGCTGAACCCCCAGGTGCGGGTGGTGCTGCGCTTGTTCGACGACGATCTCGTAGAGCGGGTGCGGGACAACTTCATGGCCGAGGCGCACTCCACCTCCGCGCTGGCGGCCCCGGCGCTGGCCCTGGCGGCGCTCGACCCGCGCATCATCCACAGCTTCCACGTCGGCGAGCACCTGATGGTCGTCTCGCGCTTCATCGTGGGCGCGCCGCTGGCCCCGCTCAACCTCTCGGCGGTGCGCGATCGTTTCGGCGGGCTGACCCTGTCGATGCGGCGGGGCGGGTCGAAGGCGCCAGAGGTGCTGCACCCCCAGGGCAACACCGCGCTCCAGCTCGGGGACGATCTCGTCGTGCAGTGCCGCCACAGCGAGTACCTCGACCTGCGCAAGTTCACCGGCGAGGAGCGTCCTCCGCTCGCGCTGCTCAGCGCCGACCGCAAGGCCTGAGAAAAAGGCCGGGAATAAGGCGACGCAATGGCCTCCCGGGGGCCTCGTATGGAGCTGCACAACGGGGGCACCACGAACCGGAATGCGTGAGAGCGGGCGCCATGGGGGCGTCATCGAACGCCAGCGGTGTGCCCGGAGGATGACATCATGTTCGCCAATCAACGTCGTGGCAGTGCAGGGCTCGGCAGCATCGCGGCGGTCGCCCTGGTGATGGCCACCTGGTTCGTCGGCACCGGGGTCCTGGTGCAGGTCTACCGTCACGGCGGCGTCACGCTGATGCCTTCTGGCGGCACCTGCCAGGTCGTCTGCCACCCGGGCCAGGCGAAGGGCTGATCGGCCAGAAAACGAAAAAGAATCGCCGGTGGAAATAGGTCACCGGCTCTCAGGTTCAATCGTCAGCTTCGCTTTGAACAGGTGGCGACGTCGGAACTCCCAGGAACTTCCAGGACCCTGTGCGGGGGTGGTCCCCGCCACTGGAAACGAATTGCACCTCCGACGCCGTCACCTGTTCAGAGCGGTTTGACCTGGTAGGCGCTTCCCCTCGCGGGGGGGCGCCTATTGGCTTTTCTGGGGTCCGAGGCCGGCCTTCTTGCGGGCCTCGAGGAGCTTGGCCAGGTCACCGGGCGGCAGGGGCTGCACCGTGCCGAGCTGCCGGGCCGCGGTGAGGATCTTCGCGTAGTGCTCCAGCAGCTCCATGCGCAGCAGCGCCTGGCTCAGGTCGGCGCCGAGGGTCAGCGCCCCGTTGCCGCTCAGCAGCATGGCGTCGCCCAGCGCGGCCGCGGCCTCGACGCCCTTCACCGCCTCGGGGGTCTTCGGCATCGCGCGCGGCACGGTGGGAATGCGATCGCCCAGCGAGACGACGATCTCCGCCATGGCGACGGGCGCCAGCTCGAGGCCCACCAGCCCGAAGGCGGTGGCGAAGGGCGGGTGCGCGTGGATGACGACCTCGACCTCGGGGCGCGCGCGGTAGGCGGCGAGGTGGAGCTCGAGCTCGGAGAAGGGCTTCTTGCGCCCCTCGAGCACCTTGCCGTCGAGGTCGACGATGATCAGCGTGCCCTCGTCGACGTCGAGCTTGGAATACGCGGTGGGGGTGATCAGCAGCCGCTTGCCGGTGAGGCGCACCGAGAGGTTGCCGTCGTGGTTGGCGACCCAGCCCATCTGGTGCAGCCGCCGCGAGGTGGCGACGAGTTCAGCGCGGAGCTTCGGGAGCGGCGCGACGGGCATGCGGGCTTCAGGCCGACTTCGGCACGTCGAGGGCGTCGACGACCCCGACGATCAACGCGCGAATGGGAGCGGTCTTGTCCTTGAGCACCTGGCGCACGCCGCTGCCCTCGTTCATCACCAGCACCAGGTCGCCCTTGCCGGCCGAGGAGTCGTGGTCGATGGCGAGGTAGCTCTTGCCCAGCGGCTGCTGCTGCTCATCGAGGGGCTGCACCACGAGGATCTTCCGGCCGACGAAGACCGGGAGCTTCTCGGTGGCGACGACGGTGCCCAGCACGCGGCAGAGGTTCACGTGTCCACCTCGTCGACGAGGCCGACGATGGCGGCGTCCACCGGGACGAACCACGGGTCGCAGGCGAGCGCGGCTTCGCGGCTCCCCTCGAGCATCACCAGGCTGCCGGGGCTGGCGGAGACGCGATCGACGGCGACCTCCACGGGGCCCGAGGGCTGCTGGCGGTGATCGACCGGCTGCACCACGAGAAAGCGCGCGCCTTCGAGGCCGCTGACGCGACGGGTAGCGACGACGGTGCCGATGACACGACCGAGGTACATGCGGGGCGCAGAATCTTCCGGAACGGGGGGTGATGCAATCAACTCATTACGGCGTCATGGCGACGCCGACCTTGAAGGGCAGCTCGACCTGCGTCTCGGCGTCAGAGCCGGGGAAGACGATGCGCTTGCCGGTGCTCATCATGCATTGGCCCCAGTCGGTGGTTTCGTGCTTCTTCGGCTCGACGCCGGCGCTCTTCACCGCGCCCGAGGGACCGACGTTCAGCACCACCGTCACGTTGCCCACCGAGAGGTTCGGGTTGCGGCGGAGCGCGGCGTCGATGCACAGCTGGAAGGCCTTCGACTTGTCGGCCACCACCTTCGCCACGGCCTCCTGGGTGAGCCCCGAGCTGTTCACCGTGTTCGCGCCCGCGTTCTCCTCACCCCCCCCGCGCACCTTGGGCACGCGCGTCTTGCGATCGTCCTGCGCGTAGAAGGCGGCGAGGCCGGGATCCTGGACCCTGGGGACGACGACCTCCGGCTCTTCTTCCTTCGGCGGCTTGCCGTTGGTGTTCGCGGCGAGAATGCGCGCGCGGGCGAGCTTTTCCTTCTCGAGCCGCTGGCGCTCCGACTCGGCGCGGCGCTTCTTGGCGTCACCGGTCAGCAGGTCCTTCATGCCGGCGGCGCCACCGGCAGAGAAGAAGCTCTCCTGCACCTCTTCGCCGTTCTCGTTGGTGCGGGTCACCGTGGGGAGCGAGACGATCTCCAGGGTGTTGAGCACGAAGAGCAGCGCGATCGGCCCGACGATGAAGCCCATCACGAAGAGGGCGATCTTCCACGGGGGGTTGCGCTTGTTGACGCCGG
The DNA here is from genome assembly GCA_038248085.1 of Myxococcales bacterium. GTDB lineage: Bacteria > Myxococcota > Myxococcia > Myxococcales > Myxococcaceae > Archangium_A. The sequence continues at coordinate 7,714 of JBBRUE010000217.1, forward strand.
CCTGGGCGATGAAGAACCGGGTGGCCTCGCCCACGGGCGGCGCGACCTGGCCGTCGCCGTGGCTCAGCGCCGCGAAGGGATCGAACCCCGGGTCGCCCTCGGCGGGCTGATGGGGCTGCTCGACCTGGGGCGCCGGGGTTTGCGGCTCGGGCGCCGCCGCGACCTTTGGATCGCGAGGCACGTCGTGAATGCCGCTGACGTCGCCGAAGAGATCGTTGAGCGGCTGGTGCTGCACCGACGACGGCCGGTTGACCACCGCGCCCGCGCCGCTCTGGGCGGTGGGCCGGTTGGTGTTGCCGGGCGAGGGCACCTCGTTGGACAGCGCGACGTCACGCTTCGCGGCCGGGCGTTCCCGCGTGGGGAGCCGGGGCGGAGGCTGCGGCGCGGGGGCCGGGGCGGTGGCGCCTCCCGCAAAGGCTGCGCTGACCTCGGGCACGTCGGAGGCGCGCTTCCAGTCGCCCATGCCGGCCTTCCACAGGTACGTGCGCAGCGTCACCTCACCATCCGTGGCGCGGCGGTGGAGCTCCATGAGGTCGAACGGGCCCTGCTGCTTGCCGCCGAGCATCGCGAACCACTGCGTGGTGGTGTCGAGCGGCGGCATGGCGCGGGTCGACTCTTCTTCCCAGGGGCTGCGCTGGGCGGGCACCGCGCCGGTGGCGGGGCGCGGGGCCTGAGCCGCCGAACCGCTCGCGGCCCCGGTGGTCACCGTGATGGAGATCAGGTTTTGGCACTGCTTGCAGCGAATTTTGACAGACGCCTTCCCCGCGACCTTGTCGTCGGAGATGACGTACCGCTTGCTGCACTTGTCGCAGGTGACGTTCACGGAACTTCCGGCCCTTAGCTGGTAACCCCGGCGGGCGGGGAACCGATGAAAACTCCTTCGACACTAGCCGGTGAAGCGTTGACTTGGAAACACGCGGCCACTAAGTCGCGCGGCCAATGCCCGCCAAGGATCTCGGCAACAAGCACCTCTGCTTCAAGTGCAATTCGAAGTTCTACGATCTGAAGAAGCCCGACCCGATCTGCCCGAAGTGTGGGGCTGATCAGCGCGAGGCGACGGCCAAGCCGGAGGGGCGCCGCAGCCGCCTCTCGTCGACGCCCAAGATCATCGAGCCGGTTGAGCCCGCCGAGAAGGAAGCCGGCGAGGACGGGGAAGAGGAAGAAGAAGAGGAAGAGGACGAAGACGAAGCCTGAGTCGGGGCCTCTGTCGGTCCCCACCGCCGTGTCACGCGCCGCGCCCGGTCCTCTCGACTGGCGCGGCGGTTGTGTTTCAGGCGGGGTGCGCCGGTCCCGCGAGGTCGCGGATCGCCTTGACGATCTGCGCC
>JBBRUE010000218.1:0-9035 GCA_038248085.1 Myxococcales bacterium
AGCCCCATCACGGCCACGTGATCGCGCACCCGCGCCTGCAGCGTCAGCAGGTGTTGCCAGTGCCGCTCGTCGTCTTCGCGCCAGACCACGCCCTTCATCAGGGCGATCACGACCTGGGGGAGCGCGTCAGTGGGGTCTGCGGTTTGTTTCATGGTGATCATCGGCAGAAGACGACGAGGGGAATGGAGGCCGACCGCGACCGGCCGGTCGGGTCGTTCCACGAGACGAGTTGAGGTGAGGCCTCGTCGATGACGGCCTTGCGATCTTCCGAGGCGACCGCGAAGTAGCCGACGAGCTCGGCGAGCCCGTGCTGAAGCGGGTGGGCAGCGAGGACCTCGGCGAGCGTGACGCGCTCTCGCCGCTGCAGCAGCGATCGGACCTGGGCGCGAAGCCGGGTGCGGTCGATGGAGACCTGCTCGAAGAGCTCGTCGGTCGGCCCGTCATCGTTCCCCGCCTCGAGCAGCTGGCTCTTGAGCTGGGCCACGAAGGGTGGCGTGAAGAGGGGGCGTTCGAGCGGAAGGTCGATCGCAGGCGAGGTGTCGTCGAGTTCAGCGACGACGCCCGGGGGAGGGGTGTCACGGAGCGCCAGCGCTTGCTGCTCGAGACCGCGGATGAGCTCGATGATGCGGCGGTTCTCGAGGAAGACGCGATCGTCGAGGTAGCGGCGGAGCTGCTCGGAGAGACGGGCGACGGTGCGCTGAGTGACTTCGCCCGCGGCGAGCCAGTCGTAGTGAATTCTGCGCAGGCGCGGATCGGGGGCGGTCTGGCGAACGGCCGGGAGTTCGAAGACGCGCTTGAGCTTGTCGGTGAACTCTTCCTGGCGATCGGGCGACATCAGGAAGTCCCAGAAGGCGCGGAAGCTGGTGCCTTCATCTGAAGAGGCGATGGCGTCGCGTTCACCCAGGATGTGGTCGAGGAGCTCCCCACGGCCGCCGTCCCAGGCGGCGACGCGTTGGCGAACCTCCCGGTCGAGGTGGTGAAAGCGCTGCTCGAGCTCGCGGAAGTCGCCCAGGAGTTCGCGGGCCGTGCTGTCCATGAGCTGGAAGCGCTCGCGCAGTTGGGTGGGGTCCATCACGCTGAGCTGGCCTGACTTGAGCTGCTCGATCTGCGCGTCGATCTCGTCGCGGCGGCGCTTGAGCTCGGCCAGGCGGGCGTCCGGGTCGGCTTCGCTGCCGTCGATCATGTCGTTGAGCAGCGCGAAGACCGTCAACAGGCGCGATTCAGTGCCGACGAAGCGCCTCTCGAGCAGCTTGCCGACCCAGAGCAGGGCGCGCTCGGCGGGCGGAGTGAGGTCGAAGTGGGCTTCGTCGCTCCCGGGTGGGTAGAACTTGCGCAGCCACCCGCTCGCGTCGTTGGCCCAGTCGTCCAGGTACGCCTCGGCGCTCTTCGGCAGGTCCACGGCGCTCTGCTCGCGTGCATGGTGGAGGTGATCGTCGAGGCTCGCCGTCAGCGACTGAAGAGAGGCCGTGCGCGTGTTCGCCGCGAGGAAGGCCTGGTGCAGGAAGCTGATGATGAACGGCGCATTGTTCGCGGCGAGCAGACGCCACGCGGGGTTCGTCTCGCGGAGCTTCTGGAGTGTCGCGCGTTCGAGAGAGAGCATCGGTCAAGGTCCCTTCTACCCGGGCCCACTGACATGTTCCGGGGCAATTGCCGGGCGCAGTTCGCGTGCGCATGCCGAATCCCGCCGCGTACATCATTCAGAAAGTGCTGACCCTCACCAACCGGCGCTCGCTCCAGAAGAAGGGCAAGGACGCGCTCTACGCCCACGATGCGCTGCTGCTCTTCACGCTCAACGGCCGCATCCACCCTGAAGTGGTTGTGCTCGCAGCGCGCGTTCTCGAGACGTTGACGAAGAGGCAGAAGACGAAGCTGCTCGAGACGGCCGCGAAGCTGGGCGATGCCCGCACCGACTTCGTCGTCGAGTCTGCGCGCCAGGCCGAAGGACGGCCCGGGCTTCACACCGCCGAGGCCTTCGCGCTCGGCAACCGCCTCGGACTCAAGGAGCTGCTCGGCGCGTAGGCGTTCGACTTGGGACAGCAGTGCTGACCGAATCTCAGGCGGCTGTCGGGCTCCGCCGACGGCTGCGACCTGCGGTGGTTGAGGCATCGGAGAATGCCTTCGCGGCAGGCCGAGCGCTCCTACGCAAGGCAACATCGCTTGTACTTCTTGCCGGAGCCGCACAGACACGGCTCGTTGCGCCCCGGCTTTGGGGCCGCATGCGCCGGTGTGACGCGTGCGTGGTGCGCCTCGAAGTCAGCCCTCAACGTGGCCACGTTCTTCTCGAGGTCCTCGCTGAGTTCTCCGCCGAGGCGCTCATGCGAGTCGATGAGCTCGTTCAGGTCCATGAGTCCGATGGGGCTGTCGAAGTTCGGCTCGAAATCCTCGATGGCCCCCTCGAGAAGGGGCAGGGCGGCCTCGTCACCGTACGCACTCAGGCAGGTGGCGCCGAACACCTCGTTGGCGTCGAAGAGCGCGCAGAGCTGCGCGTAGATGCGCGGATCGCGCACGCCAACGTCCGCCAGCACACAGCAGATGGCGTGGTGCACGTCTTCAGGCGCGCCTTGCTCGAGGATGGCCAACGCCGGCTCGACAACGGGCGGCCCGAGCTCGGCGAGGCGCTGGACGATGCGGTCGTGGATGATGTGCTCCCAGTTCGTCTCACGCAGCACCCGGAGCATGGGCTCGACGGCTTCGGTCGCCTTCGAGGACCTCGGTGAACACCTTCTTGAGGTGCGCTTCCTCCGGGTCGCCAAAGCCAAGGAAGTCGAGATCCCGGGTGGCTCGATGGGGCTGCCCCGTCCAGAACGTAAACAGCGCCGCGCCCTTGAGGACGAAGCTCCTCGCGTGGGCTGAGGAAGCGAGACGGAAGAGCAGGCGCTCGTTCGCGTACCTCAACAGGACGAGCTGGAAATCGTCGCCTCGGGTCCGCGCGTGCGTCAGGAGCTTCGCCTGGACCGACGCGGCAACGTTCTTCATTGGCTTCTTCGTCACGCGAGCGCCTCGAGGTAGGGCCGCAGCAGGTTGGCCGTGCGCGTGGCCTTCGCTGCCGCTGCAAGCGCGTCCAGGGTGTAGGCACCGCGGCTCTTCGGCCGCCCGTTCGCGCGACGGAGGTAGTCGCGAAGCGCGGCGAGCGCGACTTCGAGACCGACGTGCCGTCGGTACCGGAAGCAATCAACGACGGACTTCGCCGGCGACGTCAGTCGGACTGACACGCCCTCGATGATGCGGAGTTCGACACCGTGTTTCAGCGCGGGGCCACTTGCGCGAACGAACTCGACCTTGGGCGAAGCGACGCGAGGGGCGCGGGCATGCCTATCGATGAGCACCCAGACTGCGTGCGGCACCTCGGTCGTGAGCCCGTGGAGCTGCAGCGCGCTCACGAGGCAAACGGTGCCGCTCGGAACCCGCTTCAGGACCTCCGCGACGCTGTGGAACTCGGTGACCTGCGCTTCGGCGTGCAGGTACAGCCCACGGTCCACCCGCTCGAGCAGTCCCTTCTCAACGAGGCGCCGAAGGTACACACGCGGCACCCCGAGCGCGTCGAGGTCTCGTGCGCGCAGCGGCCCCTTCTTGGCCAGGTTGAGGATCGCAGTGTCTCTCGGGGAGTGACGTTTCATGTTCCGAAAAGAAGGTCGAAGTTGCGCGCCGACAGACGATTCGTAACATGCCCCAGGCCGAACTCTCAAGCTGCCGCCGCCTGACGCGCGCCGGTGACGCGCGCGGGACTTCCTCGGACCGAGTAGCCGCTTTCAGTGAAAAGTGGCCATTCGCTCCCGAGGGCGACGATGCCGGTGATCGCCGGCGGAAGGCCACCGACCGTCGGTCAGAATGGCGCTGAAGGAATGGCGTGGGATCAGCCCCTCACCATCCACGTTTCGCCCCGCGGATTAACAGAAGCGACGAGTTCCGAAGTAATTGCGGTGACTTGTGTCGTCGTCTCCTTCGCTCATCCTGTTGAACTGAGGACGCAAAGGCCCGCGAAAGTCCAAGCGGGGACATGTGCGTCGAAAGCTGGTATCCGTTAATCTGATACCGTCATGTTCCCTCGGCCCACCATCGAAGCCTTCGACGCGCACCTTGTTGCGATCGGCCTTCGCCTCGAAGCGATCGTCATCGGTGGCTCCGCGCTCGCGCTTCTCGGCGTGACGACCCGGCAGACGCGCGACTTCGACATCATCGCGCCGGAGCTGTCGAAGATCATCCTCGAGGCCGCGCGCGCCTTCGCGCTCGATCAGCGCCGAAGCGGCGTCGACCTCATCGACGACTGGCTCAACAACGGACCGTCGCAGCTCGCCGACATTCTTCCCGAGGGCTGGCGCCTGCGTGTTCAGCTCGCTTTCGAGGGTAAGGCGCTCACGCTCCACGCGCTCGGCCGCCCCGACCTCCTCAAGACCAAGCTCTTCGCGCTCTGCGATCGCGGTACCGACCTCCCAGACTGCATCGCGCTCGCGCCGACGGCACTCGAACTCGAAGACGCCCGTCCGTGGGTCGCGCTCCAGGATGCCAACCCCGATTGGCCCCGGCACGTCGCCGATACGCTCGCCGATGTTTCACGGAGGCTCGGCCATGGCGTTTAGCCGAACAACCGCCGAGCCCCGGCCGTCGGCTGACGTGCTCACCGCGCGCATGGCGGGCATCGGCATGAACTTCGCGGCCGAGCCGGCGCGCGACGCCGACCTCGAGTCGACCCTCGTGCACGCCGCTCAGCTCGGCATGGACGATGGCGATCTGCGCGTGCTCTCCGTGCTGACTACCTGGCTCGGCGTGCATCATGCCTACGTCAATGCTGACCGGCTGATTCGACTCGCGCGAGCCGAGACCTCAGAGCGCGTGCGCGCATATTGGTCGGCGATCGCCGCCTTTCTCGCGAAGGATCGTCGCCTCGCCAGGCTGCGTACTTCGTTCCGCGGGCCGCGCGTCGACCTGCTTCCCACTGGCACCGAGTTCCAGGTGAAGCGGCGTGGTGAAGACCCTCGCTTCCTCGACTCGAAGCTGCGAGTTCCGTCAGGCTCGCTGCGTGACCGGGCGGAAGATGTGCTGTCCCCCGAGACGCTCGCGCGCCGTCACGCCGGCTACCGAAACCGCCTCCTCATCGGCCCGACCTGGCGCGCCGACGTGTGGACGGTCCTCGAGCGAACGCCGCAGCTGAGCGTCGCCGAAGTTGCCCGCCGCGCGTCCTGCTCGTTCGCGACCGCGTGGCAGGTCGTGCGCGACTTCAAGGTGCTCCACGCGGCGTGACCGTCCGCCAGGTGAGAGCGCCCGGACGACCCCGGTCCGCAACGTGCTGAATCTCCAACGCTGGCAACTGGCCCGGACTTCGCACGCCCGCGCTCACCTCACTCAAGGAGAGCCAGGGAAATGGGAATCAAAGTCGACGGAGGCGTTTCGTTTCAGGCCGACAGTGGCGCGACGGCAGCAGGGAAAGCGGAGAGTGGTGCTCCGACGGTACCAAAGGCCCAGGCCCAGGCCCCGGCCCCGCCCAGTGGCCAGAACACTGTGGTGCCTTTCTCCCCCGACGCGGGCCCCTCGATGAAGGCGAGCGAACTCCAGTCTCAGGTCGAGCTCTGCAAGCGCGCCGCGAACCTTCCGCTCATCGGCCAATTGGGGGCGAAGCATCATTGGCTGCGCACAGCCAACAAGGAGGTCGGCATGGGCCAGAACCCCGGTCAGATTCCCGGGCACGGCGAAGCCCCTCCGGTCGGACTTCCGACGCAGTGGATCGACCACTCGAAGGAGAAGGACAAGCAGTGCGTCGTGGTCCCCGACGTCGACGCGGCCTGTGTCGAGCGCGAGACGGAGTTCGGGAAGGACACCGGTCAGTGGATTCCCTTCGTCAACGACTGCCACACCAAGACCCAGGAGGTCCTCGACAAGTGCTCCACGAAGCCGAAGAACTCCGGTCCAGACTTCGGCGACCCGACTAAGACCGGCGCCGGGTACAGCTTGTGAAACCGGTCTTCCTCGGAATCCTCGGTGGCGTGGTCCTCGGCATGAGCGTTCCCGCTCTCTACCTGGGCGTCGGGACCGGGCTCCTCGACTGCGCTGACCGGCATCAGAGCGAGTTGTGCGAGGCGAACTACACCCGTACGGGGCTCGCTGAGGTCGGTGCAGCCGTTGGGGTGCTCGGTTGCGTCGGGGCGCTCTTGTGGGCGCGACGTCGGCGTTCCTGAGCTCAAGCTCAAGGTTGTGCGCGATTGGCAGGGGGCGCGTGTCCCAGTCGAGCCTTGTGCCCCGCGTATCGTTTCAGATGAACGCGACCTGCGGCCTCGTCGAACTGTAACCGTTCAGGAGGTGGGGCCTCGATCAGCCGCGCATATCCGCGCGATCAGTTCCCGTGCGCATCCCCGAGTCGCGTCGTGGCTGCGAGCGTGAGCTACGGCCTACGTTCGAGCAAATGCCGAAGCCCACGCCACCCAACAGTCGCCCGTTCACGCAGAGACAGGGGATGGTGCTCGCATTTGTTCACGCGTTCATTCAACGACGAGGGATGGCGCCTTCGTACGAGGAGATCGCGGCCCACTTCGGCATCTCGAGCCCGAGTGTCAATGGCATGATCAAGACCCTCGAGCGACGGGGCTTGTTGTCGCGAGTGCCTGGCGTGGCGCGAAGCCTTCGTGTGCTGGTGCCGGCCGCACAACTGCCCGGTGGCGACTTCGGCCCGTCGCCGGCACCTGCCCCGCGCGCCGTGGCGGCCGCGTCAGTTCAAGATGCGATTGGGGCCGCGGCTATCGCGGTGCTCGACGTTCTGATGCCACACCTGAAGTCCGAGGGCGCGCAGGAGTTGGTGCTCGAGGCCGCTCGTTCCGTGCAGTCGGCACTCATGCCCCTGGTTGGCGAGGCGCCCTCATTGGTGGCCGCAGCGACTGTTGCCGCCGAGGCGGCTCGCTGGTCGGCTGACGGGCGAGGTACGGTTGTCCCGCAGCGGATCTGGGTGAAGCGCCGCCGATGAGCCCTCAGTGGCTACCGAGGTCGATCGACAAAATCTTCACGACCGCGTGCGGGTCGCCCTTGTCGCCTTCGGTCGTCGCGTCCGTGTACTGGTAGTCGATGCGACCGGCGCCGGTGATCTCGTAGTGAATGGTCTTCGAGTAGCCCGCCCACTTCGGGCCGTTGTGCTTGCCCTTCATCACGGTGCTCGTGCCGACGCGCGGTGGCTGGCCTGGCGTGTGCGCGACGTGGTCCCAGAACTGCTGCGCGTTGGCGAGGCCCACGCGCCCGGCCAGCGCCTTCCCGTCGTCGAGGTACTCGCGATGAACCAACACGCGGTATCGCGGCTTGTCGGCAGGGCCTTCACCGGGCCGCCGCGCGGAGACGTACGGTCGGTACGCCCCGGGGGGCGGGGTCGCTCTCACTCAGGACGGGCGACCTCCTCGAACGCGGAGTCGTCCTCGCCGCGGCCAGTCAGAATTCGGCGGCTCTTCTCGTTGGACAGCGCCCGCGCGGTCGTGCGCCACTCGTTGATGCAGCGCTCCGCGGGCTCGACGGTGTCGCCCGCGAGGCATTGCACGAGCGCGTCGAGGAGCTCTCGGCGGAACGTGAGTTGGTCTTCCTCGTCGAACGCGGTGAGCCACGCGAACTCGCCGAAGTCGGTGGCCCGACGCTCCTTGGCTGGCCGCTCGAGGGTGCCCTCGAGCCCGATGAAGCGGCCGAACTGTTCGCGCAGCGCTCGGAGAAAGTCGAAGCGGCCCTGCGGCAGCATGACGAGCCCTGTCCCGTCGGTGTCACGGATCTGCGCGAAGCCACCTCGAGCGGCGTCCATCAACTCGCGGCGTTTTGAGGCCAAGTCGCTTGCCTGGTAGATGTGATCCATACAACCTCCATTGTCAGGATGTTAACTAATATATTAACAGCGAGCGAGTGCGAGTCGTAACGCCCTGAATTTCAAGGGCCATTCCCAGTGAAGAAGTTCCTGGCAGGATCGTCGAGAGCGAGCAGCGGGGCCGGGGCCGTGCTGGGTACGGTGAGCGGCTGATCGAGCGACTGGCGTCCGACCTTACGGCTCGGTTCGGGCGGGGATTCGGCCATCGCAATCTCGAGCAGATGCGTGCGGTCTTCCTCGCCCACAGGGGAATTGTGCAGACGGCGTCTGCGGAATTCGTCTGCGGAATTCGTTCGCGGGCCAAAAGCGCAGACGGCGTCTGCGGAATTGGTGCGGGCAGCAGCGAGCGCGCTTCCTCTCCCCTGGTCGCACTACGTCCGACTCCTCGCGGTGAAGAACCCGAGCTCGCGCGGCTTCTACGAGACCGAGGCCCTTCGCGGCGGGTGGACGCATCGCCAGCTCGATCGGCAGATCCAGAGCCAGTTCTACGAGCGAACGCTGCTCTCGAAGAACAAGGCCGGCATGCTGGCGAAGGGGCAGGTTGCCGCCCGCGGGGACGCGCTGTCGCCCGACGAGGCGATCAAGAACCCGTTCGTCCTCGAGTTCCTCGACCTGAAGGACGAGTACTCGGAGCTCGAACTCGAAGAGGCGCTCATCAAGCAACTCGAGACCTTCCTGTTGGAACTGGGAGGGGCGTTCACCTTCGTGGGCCGCCAGCGCCGCCTTCGTGTGGGCGACGAGTGGTACCGCGTCGACCTCATGTTCTTCCATCGCGAGCTGCGCTGCCTGGTGATCATCGACCTGAAGATCGGGAAGTTCACGCACGCCGATGCGGGCCAGATGCACCTCTACCTGAACTACGCCCGCGAGCACTGGATGATGAAGGGCGAGAATCCGCCGGTCGGGCTCATCCTCTGCGCTGAGAAGGACCACGCGGTCGCGAAGTACGCGCTCGAGGGCTTGCCGAACAAGGTGATGGCCGCGGAGTATCGAACCGCGCTGCCCGACGAGGCCACGCTGGTCGAGGCGGTCGAGAAGACGCAGCGCGCGCTCACCGGCGCGACGAGGAAGCGGCGATGACCGAAGCGGAGCTGAAGCGGAAGTTGGCGGCGATCGAGGCGATGGTGCTGGGCGCGATGACCGAGGGCGAGCGCGCCGCGGCCCAGCACGTGCTCGAGAACTTCAAGCAGAAGACGCCGGACGAGAGCTGCCAGGA
>JBBRUE010000219.1:0-9021 GCA_038248085.1 Myxococcales bacterium
GGCAGCGCGACGAAGGACTCGCGGTGACGGCCCCGGTGCTGGTGTTCGGCTACGGCAACCCCTCGCGCGGCGACGACGCGCTGGGCCCGGAGTTCGTACGCCGGCTCGAGCTGCGCTTCCCCGAGGAAATCGCGCGTGGCGAGCTCGAGGTGCTCACCGACTTCCAGTTGCAGGTGGAGCACGCCCTCGATCTCGACGGCCGAGCGCGGGTGTACTTCGTCGACGCGAGCGCGTCGGGGGAACCTGGCTTCGAGGTGCGCGAAGTGCGTGGAGACCGGGACCCGACCTTCACCACCCACCTGCTCTCGCCGCAGGCGCTGCTGCACACCTTCACCGAGGTGATGAAGCGCCCTGCCCCGCCGGCGTGGGTCATCGCGATTCGCGGCGAGCGCTTCGAGTTGGGGGAGCCGATGAGCGAGGCTGCCGAGCGCCACCTCGTCGCCGCGCTCGGCGACTTCGACGCTCGCCATATCAAAGGAACGCCTCTCAACCTTTGACATGGGTGCTTCGTGCCAAAGCTCGTCAGAGAGCGATGGGGGGCCACCCTCGAGGCCACGCGACGGGGCGGCCGCACCCGGCTCCGCCCGGCCCCCGCGTAGCGGTCACGGCCCGGCGAGATGCTACCCTTCGCTGAATGGCTCTCGGAGCGGTCGGCGCCTGGTTTCGAACGCTCTTCGGAGGCACGCGGGAGCCCCTGACGGTGCCGGCCCCGGTGCCCACTCCGCCGCCGCCACGCCGACAGGGAAGCGCCTCGCGGGCCGATTCGGTGCGCACCCGGCTGACGCTGCGTGATTTCCTCGGCTTCCTCGAGCGACGCAACGAGCTGGTGCCCGTCGACGCCGCGCTGTTTCTCACCCGCGAGCTGTGTGACGCGGCGCTCGCATCAGAGAGACCGGAGCGCATGCGGTGGGTGACCTCGCGCTCGGTGTTCTTCGCGCGCGACGGCTTGGTGCGGGCCAACGCCAGCGAGGAGAACCCGAGCTTCCAGGCCATGGCGCCGGAGGTCGTGCGGGGCCTGCCGCTGTCGGTCCACACCGACGTGTTCAACACGGGGATGTTGTTGTTCGAGGCGCTTCACGGGCAGCGGCCCTACGTGGCCAACGGCGATTTCGCGCAGCTCACCCTGGCCCGCGACGTGTCGCTGCCGCCGCTGGGCCGTGTCGTCCCCGATTCAGTCCAGGCGATCCTTGGCCGCGCGCTGAGGCCGGTTCCTGAAGAACGGTACGACGGCATCCCGTCGATGCGAGCCGACGTCGCGCGCGCGCTCGGGGCGGGGTTCGACCGGCGCGAATGGCTGGCGTTGCTCGGCCCGGCGCTCGAGGCGTTGTCGAAACCCCCGCTCTGCGCCCCCGAGACGTCGACGGCGCACGCCACGCTCGCGCAGGTGCGCGCCGGTGACGAAGCGGCCCGGCTCGTCTACGCCGACATGCTCGAGGAGGCCGGCCGGAAGATCGAGAGCCAGTGGTTGCGGCTGGAGCACGAGCTGCGAACGATGCCGGAGCCCGCGCAGCGAGCGGCGATCGCGCAACTGCGGACGCTCGAGGTGTCCCCGGCGTTCCTGGCCTCGGTGGCGCGGCCCGACATCGAGAACTGCGGCGTGACCTTCGGCTTCAAGTGCCCGCGCACCTGGAACGCCCTCGCGCTGACCGCTGCGCCCGACGTGCGGTGGTGCGACGCCTGCAGCGACACCGTGCACTTCGCGACGAGCGTCGAACACGCGGCAGGTCTCGCTATGCAGGGCCGGTGCATCGCGATCGCGCCGGGCGTCGAGCGCTCTCCCGACGATCTCGAGGCACCGAAGCACGGCGTGGTGGGCAGGCCGTCAGCCGTGCGGCGCCGCGACTGAGACCTCAACCCTGGGTCACCAGCAGCTCGATCTTCGCTACTGACCGGTGTTTGTCATGTTCGGCTTCTTCCACAGGACACGGCGCGGGCGGGTGCACGCGCGGCTGAATTGGCCGAGCGCTGCGACGCCGGCGTCAGCTCGCCACGGCGAGCGACACCACGAACCGCGCGCCACCCCAGGGCGAGTCTTCACAGCTCACGTGAGCGCCGAAGGACTCGAGATACTCTCGGCTCAGGGCGAGCCCGAGACCAGTGCCCACGCCCACGGGCTTGGTGGTGAAGAAGGGAGTGAAGAGCTGGGCGCGCACCTCTGGCGAGACGCCCGGTCCGTTATCGTCGATCGCGACCAGCACCCGGTCCAGGGCTCGGCTGACTGAGAGCCGGATCTTCGGCTCCTCCGGGCGACGCTCATCAAGGGCATCGCACGCGTTGACGACGAGGTTCAGCAACACCTGGCCCAGCCGTTGCTCGTCAGCGACACATGCAGGCAACTCGCTCTGCAGTTCGACGACGAGGTTGATCCGGCCGCGCGTGCGCAGGGAGGCGAGACGCGCCGTCTGGCGGAGCAGCCCGTCGAGCCGGAGCGAGTCGACACCCCGGGGGCCAGCGTGGGCGACGCACTTCAGGTCGCTCACGATGGCCGCGATGCGCTTGAGCCCTTCGTTCGTCTCGCTCCAGACCTCGGCGAGCTCAACTGGATCGCTCGGTGCGTCGTGCTCGAGGAACTCGAGGTTGGTCACTACGTAGGCGAGCGGGTTGTTGATCTCATGCGCGACACCCGCGGCGAGCGTGCCCAGCACCACCAGTCGCTCGGACTGCAACTGCGCCGCCAGCCCCTTGCGTCGCGCAGCCTCATGGGACCGCTCGCGTTGCCGCATACGCGCCAACTCGAAAGCCCCGAAGAGCCCAGCGCCGTAGAGCGCTGTCATCGACACGGCCGCATGCAGGAGGTCCATCGGGGACCAGTGCTGCCACGCCAGCACGACCATGTTGACCAGGAGTCCGGTGCCGCTGATCGACGCGACGACCGCGCGCCGTTCGAAGAAGATGGTGGTCATCGCCAGGGGCAGCGCGAGCATCACCAGCGTCACGGTCGGGCTGTCGCTGGACATCGACACCAACGGCGTGGTGACCAGGAAGAAGACGGCCATCGTCGCCATCGCGGTGTTTCGCACGCGGTGCGATGGGTGCCGGGTCAGCCAACCCGTCGCGCCGCAGATGACTGCTGATGCGAACTCCCACCGCATCTCGTGCGGGTGGCCTCCGCCGACGAGGCGGTTGACGGCCGAACCCAACGCCATGAGCGCAGCGACCCAGAACATGAAGGACCGACGGGCATCCAGGTCGCGCAGCGAGTCGTCGTCATTGCCAGCCATCCCTCAGTCATACGGGCGGGGAGGGTTCGCTGCACGCCGCCGGCTGGGGTCAGCTCGACTCATCGGCAGAGGCTTCATGTGGGTGCTTTCCATTTGGCAAGCCGCACCAGACCCACTTCGTGGTCTGCATCGCACCTGGGCCTGGCTATCTGACCGAGATCAGGGGCGAACAGCCGCCGCGGGGCGCTTGCCGTTCTCGAGGCGCCCCAGCATGCCGAGCAGGCCATCGAGGATCGTGTACGGGTGCGGCGCACAGCCGGGAATGAAGAGGTCCACCGGGAGCACCGCCGACACCCCGCCGCACACCTCGGGGTGATCGACGTACGGACCGCCAGAGATCGCACACGCCCCGACCGCGATGACGAGCTTCGGGTCGGGCACCGCGGCGTACGTCTTCTCGAGCGCGAGCTTCATGTTCTGCGTCACCGGGCCGGTGATCAGCACCCCGTCGGCGTGGCGCGGAGACGCGACGAACTGGATCCCGAAGCGCCCGAGATCGAAGGCGATGGTGCCCAGCACGTTCACGTCGGACTCGCAGCCATTGCACCCGCCCGCGCTCACCTGCCGCAGCTTGAGTGACCGGCCGAACAACCTGCGCATCGCTTCGTCGAGCGCGATCGCCCGCGGCTCGTAGTGCTGCGCGTACAGCAGGCCGTCCCGGGTGCGGGACGCCAGCCGGTATTCGCCGGAGTGGGTGACCGCGCCCGTCGGACACGCGTCCACGCAGTCGGTGCAGAACAGGCAGCGCCCGAGGTCGAGCTGCGCACCGGTGTCCTGCAGCGTGATCGCCTGCGTCGGGCACGCGTCGACACAGGCCGTGCAGCCCTCCGCACACTTCGCGCGATCGATGACCGGCGGTCCACGGAACCGCTCGGACAGCACCGGACCGGCCTCGGGCCATGCCGTGGTGCGGTGTCCCTGGTGCGCGCGGGCGAGGAGGCTCTTGAACACGATGACTCCTCAGCGGTCGAAGCCGCAGTACGAGAGGTTGAAGCTCTTGTTGGTGACCGGGAAGTCGGAGATCTGCTGGCCGCGCATCGCCAACAACACGCCGCTCCAGTTGTGAAATGACGGGTCGACCACCTTGTAGACGGCGAAGCGCCCCTCGGCGTCGGTGCTGGCCACGTGGCAGATCTCGCCGCGCCAGCCCTCGACCAGGCTCACGCCCAGCTTGCCCGGCGCAAGCGGCCCCACTGGCGCGCGAATGGGCCCCGACGGCAACGCGCCGAGCAGCTCGCGAATGAAGGCCCCGGAGCGTTCGAGCTCCAGTTGGCGCAGTCGCGCCCGCGCGTAGACGTCGCCGGTATTCAGCACCGCCACCGCGAGCTGCTTGAAGCGGTACACGCCCGCGGGTTGATCCTTCCGCACGTCACGGGGCAGGCCCGAGGCGCGCGCCGCGAGGCCGACCATGCCCAGCGCGCGGGCGTCGTCGCGGGACAACGGCGCGGTGTCCTCGAAGCGCGCCTGCACCGAGGCCGCGGACCACAGCAGCGAGACCGCCTCCTTCGTCTGCTCGAGCGCCCCCTCCAGCCGCTCGAGCATCGCCTTCACCTGCCCCCCGTCGACGTCGAAGCCCACTCCACCCGGCCGCAGCAGCCCGCGCCCGAAGCGGCTGCCGCAGAGCTCGGCGGTGAGGTTGAGGAAGTCGCCGCGGAGCCGCCCGCAGAAGGAGGCCGTCGGCAGGAACCCCACGTCGCCGGACAACGCCCCGAGGTCACCGGTGTGGTTGGCGAGGCGTTCCAGCTCGAGCGCGATGGCTCGCAGCGCCTGCGCCCGGGCGGGCACTTCGATGCCGGCGAGGGACTCCACCAGCTCGCAGTAGGCGGTCGCGTGGCCGATCGTCGTGTCGCCTGCCACCGTCTCGGCGTAGTGCAACGAGCGCTTCGTCGGCCCGCCCACCAGCGCGCGCTCGACGCCGCGGTGCTGGTAGCCCAGCGAGAGCTCGAGGTGCAGCACCTCTTCGCCGTGACATTGAAAGCGGAAGTGCCCCGGCTCGATCACGCCCGCATGCACCGGGCCCACTGCCACCTCGTGCACCTCGTCGCCCGCGACCCGGTAGTAGTCCATCACTCCGGCGACCGCGGGGTGTTGCTGCCAACCGAAGGGATCGGCGCCGACCCGCAGCGGCGGCGCGAACCGCACCGGCTTGAGCCACGGGTGCCCCTCGGGGACCAGCCCCCACGTCTCGGCGAGCTCCCGCTCGAAGAGGTGGACCTGCGGGCAGGAGGGCGTGAGCGAGGGGAAACGATCGCCGAACGGCCCGGTGCGGCACAGGGCGAGCTCGCCGACCTCGTCGAAGGCCAACACCGCCACCCGGCACAGCGCACCCGTCGCGTCAGGCATCGCGAAGAGCGCACAGACGCGCGCGCCGGCGACGGTGGCCGCGGTCAGCGTCGCGCCGAAACGTTCGACGGAGAGCGCGGGGATGGCGGAGAGGTGAAGCGCTCCGCCGTTCCACGTCTTGACGAGGGCAGGGGTCGTCATGGGGCGACTCCCAGGCGCGCGGCTTCCCGGAGGAGCGCCTCGAGGGGCGGCGGGAGGTACAGCCCGAGCAGCAGCGAGCACGCGAGGAAGATGACCGGCGGTGCGAGGGTGAGGAAGGTCTCTGGCCGGTGCGGCTTCACCAGGCTCGCCGGCGGAGCGCCCTGCACCACCTTCAACACCGTGGCCGACATACCGACGAAGATCACCAGCAGGAACCCGAGGAACATCGCAGCCACCGCGTAGCGGCCACTCCCCACCGCCGCCTCGAGGATGGTGAACTCGCTGACGAAGGGCCCGAACGGCGGAGAGCCGGTGATGGCGATGAACCCGAGGAGAAAGAGCGTCCCTGACCACGGCACCAGCCGCATCGCGCCCTTCGTGTTCTCGACCGACTTGCTCGCGTACGCGCGGTGAATGTTCGCCGCCGAGAGGAAGAGCACGCCCTTGGTCATGCCGTTGTTGAGCAGGTGCAGCAGCGCCCCGAACGTCGCGTTTCCGCCCAGCCCGATGCCCAGCACGAGGATGCCCATGTGCTCGACGCTGGAGTACGCGAGCAGCCGTTTGTAGTCGGGCTGCTTCACCATGAAGATCGCCGCCACCGCCATCGAGAGCAGCCCGAAGGCCACCATCAGCTCTCGCGCGAAGGCCGCCTCGCCCGCGTTCACGCACACGTGAAAGAAGCGCAGCACCGCGAGGAAGGAACAGCTCGTGAGCCCGCCGGCGAGCAGCGCCCCGACGAGCCCCGGCGACTCACCGTACGCGTCGGGCTTCCAGGTGTGCATCGGCGCCAACCCCATCTTCGTGCCGTACCCGATGAACGCGAGCACGAAGGCGGTGCGCAACCACGGCTTCGACAACGAGGGCGCGATCTGCTCGAGGTCCTCGAGGCGCAGCGAGGCCACCAGGTTCTCATGCAGCTCGGCATAGGCGAGGAAGAGCGAGCCCAGCAGCGCCAGCGCGATGCCGACCGAGCCGATGAGCAGGTACTTCCACACCGCCTCCAACGAGCGCGCGTTGCGGTTGAAGTAGATCATCGGCGCGGTGCACAGCGTGCTCGCCTCGAGGGCCACCCACATCAGGCCGAGGTGGTGCGCCATCAACACCACGCTGGTGATGCCGGGGAAGAACAGCAGGCAGGTCACCAGCACGCGGTTGGGCCGCTCCGGGCGCAGCCGCAAGTAGCCCGGCGCGTAGACCGACAGCAGGAAGAAGAGCACCGCGCCGAAGCCCAGGAAGAGCTGCCCCAGCGCGTCGAGTTCCAGCCAACCACCCAGCGCGGGGGCGGCGCCCAGGCCGATCGCCAACGACACCAGCACGAGGTTCAGCGCCCCGCCGAGCGGCAACAACCACGGGCGCCACGTCTCTGACGGCAGCGCGAAGGCGAGGCCGGCGAGCAGCGGCGTGGCGAGCGCGATCGCCAGCAGCATCGCTATTCCTCCTTCAGCGCGTTGAGGCGCGCCGTGTCGAGCGAGGCGAACTCGCGGCTGATGTGGTTGATGATGATGCCCATCACGAAGATGGCCACGAAGAGATCGAGCAACACACCGACCTCCACCAGCAGCGGCATCGCCTCGAGCAGCATCAGGCCCATCACGTAGATGCCGTTCTCCAGCACGAGGTAGCCCACCACCTGGGTGATGGCCTTGCGCCGCGTGGTCAACAACAGGAAGCCCGCCAGCACCGTGGCCAGCGAGGTGGGCACCAGCAGCGAGCCCTGGTGCTGCGGCGCCAAGGGCAGCGTGGACGAGAACAACAGCGCCCCGCCGGTGGTCAGCGCGCACAACAGCAGCGAGGGCATGAAGCCCACCAGCGGCTCGACCTCCCGGCGAATCGCCGCGCCCCGCAACGCCTTGAGCAACATGCGGGGAATCAGCAGGCCCTTCACCGCCACCGCGCCGATCGCGATGAGCCAGATCTCGAGGTCGAGGTGGTGCACGAAGAGCGCGAGCACGCCCAGCACCACGCCCTGCACCGCCGAGGCGTTGATCACCGCGCGCACGCGACTGGCGCCGAGCATGAAGAAGTTGAGCAGCAGCACCACCACCAGCAGCGTCGGGGCGATCGTCATCGGGTCAGCTCCCCAGGATGATGCCGAACACCGAGAGGATCGACGCCGCCACCAACAACCGCGGCACGTGCAGCAACCGCAAGCGGGCCATCGTCGACTCGACCACCCCCACCACCACCGCGAGGCCGAGCATCGCCACGAGGAACAGCCCCTGGTCGGCCCAGCCATTCCCCGTCGCCATGGGGAAGGCCACGTTCACCACCAGCGCGCCGAGGAGGAAGAGCTTGAGCGCCGCGCCGTAGTGGATGAGGCCGAGGCCCAGCCCGCTGTGATCGAGCACCATCACCTCGTGGACCATCGTCAGCTCGAGGTGCGTGGCGGGATCGTCCACCGGGATGCGGCTGTTCTCGACGAGCAACACCACGAAGAAGCTGATCCCCACCAGCACCAGCGCCCCGGGGGCCGCCGCCCACGCGCGGGCCAGGCTCTCAGCCGAGAGCATCAGGTTGAGCGACGCGCCGCTCGCGTGGCGCACCAGCACCATCAGCCCGAGGAACAAGCCCGGCTCGGCCAGCGCCGAGAAGGTAGCCTCGCGCGCGGCGCCCATGCCTTCGAACGACGAGCCGGTGTCGAGCGCGGCGGCGATGGTGAAGAAGCGGCCGAGGCCGAGCAGCCCGGCGAACACCAGCACGTCACCGCCGAAGCCCAGCGGCGCGGCGTGGCTGCCCAGCGGCATCAGCGAGAGCGCGAGCACCACCGTGCCCAGGCCCACCACCGGCCCCGCCTTGAACACCCACGTGGTGGTACGGCTGTAGACCGCGCCCTTGCGGAAGAGCCGCAGGAGATCCCAGTACGGTTGCAGCAGCGGCGGCCCCACCCGCCCCGCGAAGAGCGCCTTCACCTTGCCGATGAGGCCCAGCAGCAGCGGCGGGAAGGCCAGCGCGACGACGACATGAAAGATCATCGCCAGCGCGCTCACGGCGTGCGCCCATGAAAGGTGACCCACAGCAGGGCGACGACGACCGCGGCGAAGACGTAGGTGAGGTACGCGGTGAGCACGCCGCGCTGCACCCACGCGAACGACGAGAGCCACCCCGCGATGCGCGCGAAGGCCGGCTCGTACCAACCCCGGGTCATCGGATCGGCGTCGTCGACCGCGAGCGATGCGGGGCCGGGGAAGAGGCCCTCGGGGCGTTCGCGGGTGAGGCGCGGGCCCAGCGCCGCGGGCAGCACCTGCTCGGTCGCGAACTCCGAGAACGAGCGCGCGCCATACTGCATGCGTGAGGTCGGCTCGGGGTAGCCACACCC
>JBBRUE010000220.1:0-8996 GCA_038248085.1 Myxococcales bacterium
CCGCCGCGCCGAGCACCTCGACGCTGCGCGCCACGTTCGGAAGCAGGTGGTCGAGTTTTCCGAGGTACCACGAGATGCCGACGGCGAGCAGCACGATGAGCGCGAGGTAGAGCTTCCACGGGCGGCGCCGCTCGGCGTACGGATCCTGGGTGTCGAGCTTGCTGCCCTCGGGCAGCTTCGCGGTCTTGGTGAGCGACGCGCCGAAGGGCACGTTGAGCATGGCGTTGGCGTTGACTGCCCAGCCGTTGGCGTCGAGCAGCGGGCCGATGTTGCGCTGGCGCAGCTTGAGCCACGCGATGAGCATCGAGGGGCCGGAGATGAGGAGCAGCAGGCCGAGCACGCCCAGGGGCATCCACAGGCCCAGGCCGAAGAAGCTCTGCAGCAGCGCGCCCATCGCCGCGGTGATGCCGCCGACCGCGACGCCGAGGGCCGCCACCACGCCGATGTCCAACTTCTTCGGAGCCGGGGGCGCCTTGCCGTCTTCGCCTGCCTTGCCGACGGTGGTGACGCCCTCGGTGAGCTTGCCGGTCGACTTGGTGTCTTCCTCAGCCGCGCGCTTGGCGACCTGCTCCTCGACGAAGCGGATGACCTTCTTGTACGGGCTCCAGAAGGCCTGGCGGATGGAGATGGGGCTCTCGATGATCTTGGTGATCGTCGCGTCCCAGTCGCGGCCGTCGCGGTCCTTGAACAGGCCGTTGCGGCCCACCATCAGGTTGTCCGAGTCGCCGGCGGTGAACGCCGCTACCACGCTCATCTTCTCGCCCGAGGCCGGCCGCGCCACGTCGCAGTAAGCGAGGTACCCGCGCGAGAGCGGCGCCATGGTGGCGTGCTTGCCCGCGTCTTCGACCCGAATGCACAGCTCACACTCGCGCTGGTCGAGGAAGAGCCGGCCCACCTGGAAGATGGCGGGCTTCTTGCGCTCGTAGAAGTCCTTGAAGCTGACGAAGTTGTTGGCCAGCGAGAAGAGGTCGCGCGTGTAGCGCACCAGCTGCTCGACCGAGGCGATGGAGTTGGCGGTCGGCTCCTGCGCCTTCTCTTCGGCGAACAGCGCGTCGAGCGACGTCTGCTGCGCGGCGCCGTTGAGCACCTTGAGCCGCTCCACGCCCAGCTTCTCGACCACCGCGCCCACCTTGCTCGACTGCCAGGCCTCGAAGGCGGCCAGCGTGCCCTTCACCTGGTTCCACTGGGCCTCGGTGAGCGTCTTCTGCTCGCCACAGATCGGCTTGACCGTCTGGGCCGCGAACGTCTCGAGGAGCTCGGCCCACGCGGGGTTCACACCCTCGAACATCGGCAGCGCCTTGTGGGCCTCGATGCGCGAGAGGGGGAAGCCCTTGATCTCGTCGGAGGTGATGGTGAGGTCCTTCGCGGCGAGCGCGAGGTACGCCTTCTCTTCGTGGTTGAGCGCCGCGGCCGCGCGGGCATCGAAGGCCGCCAGGCGGCACCGCGCGAAGTAGTCGTCGAGCTTGGCGCGCACGACCTTCATCGCCTCGAAGGCGGCGACGGTGCCTGCCTTGAGCGGCATCAGCGCCGCGTCGGACTCGCCCTTCGCCAGCCACGCGACGTACTCGCCCACCGCGGTGAAGAAGGCCTTCACCTGGTCGGCGTTGACGCCCTTCTTGCCCGACTTGTCGTCGCTGCTGCCGATGGTGGCCATGACGTCGGCGACGAGCTGCTTCTGCTCGGGCGTCTTCGCGGTCTCGACGGGGATGACGCCGTCGCCGTTGAACGCCATGTCGTGGAACGCCTTCACCGCGGCGGCGGAGTCGACGACCGAGATGCTCGTCGCGTCGGCCTTGCCCAGCCCCTGCAGCACCGTCTTCGCTGCCTGGTGGATGCGCTTGCCCTCGTCGACCTCGAGGTTGATCGAGGCGAGGGGGAGCTCCGCGGGGGCCTTGAGGAAGTCGTCCGGGCTCTTGAGCAGCGCGGCCGCCCACTTCACCGCGGCGATGAGCTCGGGCGCGCGAATGCGGCCATCCTTGTCAGTGTCGATGAGCTCCAGCGTGCGCGCGTCGAAGGCGAGGCCCTTGGTGGGGCACGCCAGCGCCACCCACAACTTCCAGTCGAGCTGGTCGAGGTTGATGAAGTCTTGCCCGGTCTCGAAACGAACCTTGTCGAAACCACCGGCACGGAAGAATTGGAACGCGCGAGGAGCCATGGAGCCCGGCCGCCTTGCAAGAACAGGCGCACCCTTGACGACCCGGGGAGACCCAGCGTTTCCCCGGCAAAATTCACGGACGTCGCGAATTGCGGCATGTCGCGAAGCACTGCGGCGCGACGGCTCAGCGCACCCGCACGTAGGCGGCGTCGTGGGCGGGCACGGTCACGCTCCACCCACCTTCCGCGAAGGTCACCGGGCGGCCCAACCACAGCTCTTCGGCGCTCTCGGTGCCGGTGAGGCCGAGCGACGCGGCGGTGACGCGGAAGGTCTGCTCGGTGTTCGACCAGTTGAGCACACCGACCAACGCGCCCTCGGAGGTCCCCCGCGCGGCCCACAACGAGGGAACGAAGTAGCTCTCGGCATCGACCAGCGCCTCGGCCTTGCTCAGGCTCGTCGCGCGGGGCGTGCCCGGGGCGTCGAGGGGCACGAAGCCGGTGCCCGCGCTGCCGGCGCTGGCGACCGAGGGCAGCTTCGCCACCGCGCGGAGCAGCTCGGTCTCGGCAGCCGTCGAGGCCACGAGGTCGTCGCCCAGGCCGAGCTGCCGACCGGCCAGCAGGTTCGTCGTCACCTGCAGGCGCTGCAGGCCGACCGGGAGCCCGCGCACGAGGATGGTGTCGGCGTCGTTGACGAGGAAGGGCGAGACGAACGAGCGCACCGCCACGTTGCGGCTGGCGTTCTTCACCCACGTCAGCGAGTACGGCGTGCCGCGCGCGGCGATGTCTTCCCCGGTGCGCAGCGCGTGAGCGACCCCCGCGCTGGGGAGCACCGGCGCACCGCACGCCACCACGTACGCGCCGGCCTGCTGCGCTTCGGCGAAGAGCTCCCGCATGCCGAGCCGGAACGCCTGCAGCGAGGTGACGTCGGCGCTGCGCTTGCCTTCCCACGCACCGGCGAAGAGGAAGTCGAGCTTCCAGTAGCGATAGCCCTGCTGCCCGAGCCGCCGCACCTCGCCCACCATCCACGCGCGGGCCTCGGGGTGGGTAGCGTCGATCGACCACAGCGCGTGGCCGGTGAAGAACTCGGTGAAGCCCACCGGCCGGCCCTGCGCGTCGTGCACGAACCAGTCGGGGTGGGCCATCGCCACGGCCGTGGTGGAGTCGATGAAGAACGGCGCGAGCCACACCCCCGCGTGGAGTTGCCGGGTGCCCAGCGCCGCGGCGAGCCCGTCCATGCCCGCGGGGAACTTCGCGTTGGCGTTCCAGTCGCCCCACGCGCGCTCCCAGCCGTCGTCGACCTGCACGTCGTTGAGCGGGAAGCCCAGCGCCCGCGCGCGGTCGGCGTTGGCGAGCACCTGGTCGTGGGTGACGCCCTCGAAGAGCGTGTTCCAGCTGTTCCAGCCCATGGGGACGAACGGCGCTTCCGGAGGCGGGGTGACGGTGGCCACCGCGTGGGCCCAGGCCGAGAGCGCGCCCTCGAGGGAGCCGCGCACCGTGAAGAAGAGGAGCTCCGACTCGACGCCCGTCGCGGTGAGCGGCAACGAGTCACCGCCGCCTCCGCTGCGCAGCCGCACCTGCACGCCGTCATCGCGCCAGGTCAGCACCTTCGTCTTCCAGGTCTCGGCGGTCAGCGCGCCCCAGGCGACGGTCGGCTTCGGCGCGCCCGCGTCGGCGCGCATCACCAGCGCCGAGAGCCACCAGCTCACGCGCGCGTCGGTGGTGAGGTGGTTGTCATTGTTGCCGATGTTCTCGATGTCCGCCGAGGGCGGGCCGCTGCGCTGCACTGACGCGTAGTAGCTCGGCGCCCAGCTGCTGTAGCCGTTGGCGAGGACCGCGGTCGGCTCGGCGGTGGTGGTCAACGCGCGGCCGGCGAGCGTGAAGCCCTCGACGCGTGACGAGGCGCACGCGCCGGCGCAGGTGGCCTTCAGGCGAGCGGTCACGAAGCCGACGTAGGCGCGCAGCTCAAGCGTGAGCTGGGTGGCGCCCTCGGTGCGCTCGAGGTGGGTCTGCTGGTAGTGACCGAGCACGTCATCGCCGTCGGCCTTCGTCGCGCTCGCGGCGCCCAGCGGCACCTCGAGGCCAGAGACCGTGACGCTCGCGGCGAGTTCGCTCAGCCCAGCTCCGGCGCGCTCGATGGAGAACGTGCCGTCGTTGGCGAGCGAGAGCGTGACGGGCGGCTCCGGGGGGACGGGCTGCGGAGCGGGACAGGCCGAGAGCAGACCGAGCGAGAGCAGGAGTCGAGCGCGCATCGGGACCGCGTCTAGCCCACCCGCGAGTCAGAGGGGCCTCTCCCCCACTCTCGTGAGCGACGGGTCCCGAATGGTGATGGCCCGAGAGCTCCCCATTTCCGAAGGTCGAATCGAGAAGGCGCGTTTCTACGTGGAGATGGCGGAAGACGAGCATCGCGCTGCTGCTGCGGCACGTGGCCACCACCCGAGCGCAGCAGCACCAGTCGATGCTGCCGTGACCTTTGTCCTGGCGAGGGAGCCGGTAGAGTGGCGGCTCGCCGATGAGCACCTTCCAGCGCGTTCTCGTCGGGCTCGGGGTCACCTTCGGCCTCGGCTTCTGCGTCCTCGGCGGCCTCGCCCTGCGCGGCTTCAGTGGCTACCGCGGCGAGGTGTGCACCCACCTCGGCGCGTCGACCGTCATCACCGCCCACACCGGCGCGCTCACCCGTTGCGTTCAACAGCCCGCGGACGCCGGGGTTTCGCTCTTCGAGATCGAGGGCGCGCGGGGGAAGGGCCGCGCGCTGGTGACGTCGACGACCGACGCGCACGGCAACGTGACCTTCCAGCAGGTGCGCTTGTTCACCGACGGTGAAGAGGTGCTCGTCGAGGGGACGTGAAGCAAGCCACGCCCGAATCAGTGAGGCGGAGCTCTCAGACGCCGATATGCCGGCACCACAGCTCGATGAAGGCGCGGCTGATCTCCTGATCAGCTTCAACACGTCGCACGAGCTCTGACACCCACGACCTCACGATCGGGTTGTCGACCGCTGCGGCTCAGACTCAGTTCGCCGGCGCCGTGGTCTGCGTTTCGGCGCCCACGATGACGAAGTCCACGCGGCGGTTCGCTTCACGCCCGCGCGCCGTCTGGTTCGACTCCACCGGCACGTCGGGCCCGAAGCCGCGCGCAGCCATCCGCTCTGCCGCGACGCCGGCGCCGAGCAGGAACTTCCGCACCGACTCCGCGCGGGCCTCGCTCAACTTCAGGTTCGCCTCGCGCTTGCCGCGATCGTCGGTGTGTCCCTCGACGGACACCCGCTCGACCTCCGGGTGCTCCTTCAAGATGCGGGCGATCTGCTGGAGCAGCGTGAAGCTCTGCGGCAGCACCACCGACTTGCCCGTCGCGAAGTACACCTTGTCGCGGATGATCAACCGGTCGCGGGTGAGCACCACCAGCAGCTTCTCGGTGTCGGGGCAGCCCTGGTTCGCGCGGCCGCCCTTCGCGTTCCGGCACGCATCGAGACGATCGACGATGCCGTCCCCATCGCTGTCGGCGTCGGGACAGCCCTTGAGCTCCACCACGCCGGCCACCGCGGGGCACGCGTCGTCGAGATCGTCGAGCCCATCACCATCGCCGTCGAGACACCCGCGCAGCGACTTCGGCGCGGCGATCGCCGGGCACGCGTCACGCGCGTCAGGCACCCCGTCTCCATCGGCGTCGGGCGGCAGGCAGCCCTGCAGCGCGCTCAGCCCCGCCACCTTCGGGCACGCGTCATCGGAATCGAGCAGCCCGTCGCCATCGGAGTCGCGCTCAGGACAGCCCTGCTTCGTGGCCCGGCCCATGTCCTCGGGGCAGGCGTCGTCCCCGTTCGCCACGCCATCGCCGTCGAAGTCGAGCCGCGGGCACTCGCTGATGACGTGCGGCTGACCGGCGACACACTTCGCCACCACGGGCACTTCGACCGGTCGAGGCGCCACCGCCGACTCGCGCGGCGCGAGGGCGAAGCCGACCAGCACACGAAACGACGGCGTCCCCGGTTGGCTGCCGAAGCCCGGCCCGCCGAGCGCGTAGACCTCGAACAGGTCGAGCAGCGGGTAGCGCACCCCGAGCATCACCTCGCCTGAGAGCGGTGAGCGGGTGAAGGGCGCCTCGAAGCGACCCGAGAGCTCGCCGCGCAGGCCGCGCCCCAGCGTCGACACGCCGGCGCCCAGCGAGAAGAAGCTGCCGATCTCGCTGCCCCCCGTCGCGTCGCGGGCCGAGAGCGCTCGCACCGGCCGCACCAGCACCGAGAGCGAGACGCCCGCGCGGAGGACCGAGGTGAGCGTGCGCCCCGCCGCCACCGTCGGCACCACCGTCACCGAGCGCTCGGAGGTCAGCGACTCCGCGGTGCCGAAGGGCAGGCCGAGCGCGACGCCGAGCGAGAGATCGATCGGCCCCTTCCTGCGCTCCTGCACCACCGCCGCGCGCGCGTGGAGGTACCCGGTGCCCACCGAGGGGCCCGGGGCGATCGGCGCCAGGCCGAACGGAGGCGAACCGTCGCCCGGCTGCGCGAGCACCACCGGCAGCTGGGCGCCCACCTCCAGCCAGTCGGTCGGTGAGAACGCGCCCGAGAGGTGCGTCGTCCACCGCGCGGCGACCAGGGTGCTGACCCGCGCGTTGTTGCTGATGACGATCAGCGGCGCGTGCTCGTAGTGGAAGGTGAGCGCCACGCGGTAGCCGAACCTCGGCAACACGTCGCCCGACTCGAGGAGCAGCCCGTGGGCCGCCCCGGGGTTGAGCCGCAGCCGCTCGAGCTCGAAGCCAGGCAGCGGCGCCTGCGCGGACGCCGAGATCGCCAAGAGCAACGTGAGGGGTACGAGCCGGATCATCGCGTTCGGGCGGCGCTCTACTCAACTTGGGCGCGACGCCCCAGCGGGTCCGCTGGGAACGGACGTCTGGTCGCGATCGACCCGGCGCGTCGCAACCGCCTTCCGCGGCTCTCGATGGGTCCTCGCGGATCTTCTCGTCGAAGAATTCGGGGACTACCCCGCTGCGGCAGGGGCCCAGCCATCGACGCAAGGCGGCGTGCCCCCGGGCGCAGGCACCGCGCCGGAACGAGGCCTGCGCGTTGAGTGTCGATCTCGACGGCCGAGTCATGCGCCAGCGCGACCCGCTGAACGTGCGCCAATCCGAGCCCTGTGCCACGCCCAGACCGCGGCAGCACCCGCTGGAGCATGCGACTGCAGTTCTCGAGCATCACGCCGAAATCGAACTCTTCCATGCGCGGGCGCCATGCCTGCCGCGAGCTGGCCCAGCACCTCGAGCTTCGGGCCCTCGAGGCTGGCCGCGGTCATGCGCTGCTGCTCACGTTCCATCGCGAGGCGTGACGAGACGTCACGGACCACCCAGAGCACACACTTCTGATCTGGCGTGTTCAACGGGCTCGCCACCAACTCGGCGTCGATCGACCCCGAGGCTGACCGGAGCGTGACCGACAGCGGCCCGTGGGCCGGGTTCGCGAGCTGGGTGCCGATTCGTTCGAGCACCTGCTGCGCGGTCGATTCGGGGAACAGTCGTTGCGCGTCGCTGCCGTGGAGCGTCTGCCGCGGGCGACCGACGAGCTGCGCGAACGCCTCGTTGGCCTCGAGGATGGTGGGGCGCTCGGCCTCCAAGACCACCAGACCGTCGCGGGAGGCCTCAAAGAGCACCCCGTATTTCTCTGCCAGCGTCGCGCGCGCGGCTTCGGTCGCCAACTCGAGCTTGCGCCGGGTGCTGATATCGATGTGGCTGACGACCGCCCCCGACCCCCTGTCCAGGCGCCCACGAAGCACCCCTGGCCGAGCTCGATGCCGAGATTGAACCCCAACAGTTGAAGCGCCCCGCCGGCGCCGCGCAGCCCCATCGTCGAAAGTGACGAGGCGAAACCCAGACCGTGTAGCAGCCCACACCCGAAGGCCAACGCCACGCGCGGCGCGGCACTTCGTTGCCTGAGGTTCAGCATGGCCATCTCGCGGGCGCTACCTCCCGCCACCGCGGAGTTCGTTGAGCTGATCAGCGCACCAGCGCAAAGCCATCGGACTTCATTTCGCCGACCACTTCTTCGAGCATCGCGGTGGGCTCGGCCGCCGCACGTCGGCGCACCACGACATCGCCATCTGGATCTCGGATGAACAACTGCAACGCGCCGCGCATCACGCTGAGTTCGATCGTCCTTCCGTCAGGATGAATGAGCCGTCGCCGCGGGCCCGCACTGTCCGGCGCAGTCTCGACATCGTCGCGGCAGGCCACCAACGCAACGCCGTCGATGGGACTCCACGGGGTCTCCCCTTCGAGCAGACGTTCGTCCTGATGCGGATGACCTGGATGCACCAGGTTGACGAGGTCCATCCGCCGCGTACGCACCGCAGCGAAGGCATCGAGGTGCGGGGCAATGCGTTGGAGTGCTCCCAGCACCTTCGACTCACCGAGGCGCACCACCACCGCCAGCGTCAACCCCAGGGCGAGCTGCGGCGATTCAGCTCAGGGCGGACAGTTGCGCCGCTGACGTCAGCGCGGCGCTCAGCTCGTCAGCGGTGAAGGGCTTGGCCAGCACCATCACCCGGCTCGCCTGCTTGCCCCGCGGATGTACTGACCGGCAAGGCCCGCGAGGCTCACCCTCAGGGCTCGCATTGACGCGGTAGAAGCGTTGCGACACGCTGTTTCTTTGGAGGCCTCGCTTACTTGAAGAAGTCAATTTTCATATCAGCCCTGACCCTCGCGACCGCGTTCGCCAGTTGCGTGCCTTCTGTCGTGGGCGCCCCGTGTGACACTGATCAGAACTGCCCCTCGGATCAGTTCTGCAGCGCCGCCCGCGCCTGCCAACTGGGTAGCAATGATGGTGGTTCAAGCGGAAAGGACGGAGGCACCACGACCGGTGGTGGAACGGCGACCGGTGGTGGAACGGCGACCGGTGGTGGAACGGCGACCGGTGGTGGAAC
>JBBRUE010000221.1:0-8963 GCA_038248085.1 Myxococcales bacterium
CGTTCCAGGTGCAGCCCGCGACCTCCTGGTGGAAGCGGCAGAACGGGAGCACGCCCTGGTCGCCCGCGCAGCGCTCGAGGTAGCGGAGGATCTCCGGCTGCGGCGCGTAGTGGCGCGACCACTGTGGGTTCGGCGCGAAGGAGAACGAGTACAGGTGCGAGGGCACGTCGCAGGCGCACCCCGGGTAGTGGTTCTCCCGCCACGTGCCGCCGACGCCCGGCCCCTTCTCGAGGAGCACGAAGCGGCGCCCCGCCCGGTGCAGCGCGACGGCCATGCCCAGGCCCGAGAAGCCGGAGCCGATGATGACGGCGTCGAGCGTACTCGAGGAGACGTCTCTCACGGCGTGCGCACCGGGGCGCCGACCGACACGCCGGGCTCGGGCTCGGTGTACCGGCGCGCCGTGACGTCGTCGATCCAGATGGAGCCGCCGAGGTCCCACTTGCGGAAGCCGACGTTGCCTGAAGGGAGCGCAGGCAGGGCGACCTGGTGCGCGCCGCTCGTCGGTACGAGCTGTACCCGGTTCAACCACACCCGCAGGTCGCGGCCGGAGAGGGACACTCCGACGCGGGCCCAGGTGTTGTTGGCCGGCGCGCCCTGGTTCCCGACGAGCTGGGCGTACGCACCGCCATTCATCCACGCGAGGTTCCAGCCGTTGGTGTCTTCGAGGTTCGTCTCGTAGCCCGTCGCCGCGCCCGGCTGCAGCCGCACCACCTGCGAGAAGTCGGTGTTGCCGGTGTTGCTCGTGTTCCACCACGCCTCGAACATCACGTCGGCCTCGTCGAGCGCCGGGTTCGCCTCGAGGTACTGCTGGGTGTTCGACTGGGCGTCGTAGCGCACCGAGCCCGTGCCGCCGTGCGCGCGGTCGGTGGCGCGCACCCAGTTGCCCCCGCCGCGGAGCGTCCACCGCCCGAGCGTGCCTTCCTCGAAGTCGTCGGCGAAGAGGTACACGCTGTGGGGGTTGGCGGGAGCGGCGCCACCGTCGAACGGGCCGGTGAAGAACGAGTAGCGGACGTCGGCCGCGCTCGAGGGCAGCTCGGTCTGGCTCGCGAAGCGCACCGTGGTGTTGGCGCTGTTGGGGTTCTCCACCAGCCGATCGACGTCGCGCCACCCGGCGTCGGACCAGAACTGCACGCGGAGATCGGCGGCGTTCAGCGCGAGTTGGCCCGCGTCGACGGCGCCGCGCGAGTCGAAGGTCGCCAGCAGCGTGTAGCCGCCGTAGCCGCCCGCCGGAGCACGGGCCCCGGTGACCACGGTGAGTGGCCAGCGCCAGGTGCTCCCCGCAGGCCCGGGCCGCAGCACGGTGATGGGCTGGGTCGCGCTGACGCCGTCGGCGGAGACGTTCACGGTGAAGGCGCCTTCTTCGGTGGCGATGAGCGCGAAGCGGTCGGAGGCGCCCGTCGCCGAGCAGGCCACCCCGGTGAAGACCGTCGCGCCCGCGTCGGGCACGTCGACGGTGAGCGCCGCCGGCACCACGACGTTCCCGTACGCGTCGCGCGCGTCGACGGTGAACGCGCCGCTGCAGGTGAAGGCGGTCAGCGCGGGCGAGGCCGCCGAGACCTGCACCGTGGTGACCGGGCCCGGCGTCACCAGCGCCGGCTGCTCGATGGGCGCGAGGGGCGCTGACGTCGCCCGCACGGTGAAGGGCCCGGCGTGTTGCCCGGAGAAGTGGAAGGTGTTGCGCGCGGCGCCCCCGTCGAAACCCAGCGAGGTGAGGGTCTGCACGCAGTCGACGTCGCTGAAGAAACCGAAGACGCCGCCCGCGTCGGCCGAGAGGCTCACCATCAACGGCCCGTCGGCGACGGTGGCGCGTCCGTTGGAGTCGGCGAGCTCGAGAGTGAGCTCCGGCGAGCAGCGGCCCGCGGTGGTCATGACCGGCGCGTTCGCGAAGCGCAGCGAAGTGGGGAGCGAGGGCAGCACCTCGACGTCCTTCGTGTCGCCCGCGAGGCCGCGGCTGCTGACCGTGAGGGTCGTGACGCCGGGCTGGGCCGCGGTGAAGGCGAACGGCGTGGTGGTGAGGAGCAGGACGTCGGTCACCGGCGCCAGGCAAGCGGAGTCGCTGAAGAACGAGAACGCACCAGTCGGCACTAGGCGTGCGCCCGGCGCGGGCTCGGTGGCGCGACCCATCGTGTCTTGCAGTTCGACGGTGACCGCGCCGCTGCACGCGCCGGCCCGCAGCGAGCCGGGGCCGGAGACGAGGCGCAGCCGGGCCGGAGCGTCGGCGCAGGGAAGGTTGGCGCACGCGGGGTCGGCGCACGCCGCGAGGCCGTTGCAGTCGTGGTCCACCGCCCCGAAACAGCGCTCGTGCTCGCCGGGAGACACGGTGGGGTCGCCGTCGTCACAGTCGCCCCCGCCCCCGTCGAGGGCCACGAAGCCATCACCGTCGCCGTCGCCGCCCGTCAGGTGCAGCGTCACGTCGAGCACTCGTTTCGGGTCGAAGGTGACGTCGACCGTCTCGCTGACGCCGTTGGGCCGCGACGCGGTGGCGCACTCGGGGCCGATGAGCGCGCGCGCGCGGAACTTCACGTCGGCCGGCAGCGTGTCGCGAACCACGGCGACGAAGTAGGTGGTGCGGTCCTCCTCGCGAGCGAAGCGCGACTCGGCGCGGACGGTGCCCGTCGCGTCGAGCGCCTCCACGGCGAAGCAGGTCTCGGCGCGCAGGGCGGTGGTCTCGAGGGTGACCTTGACCGCGTTGCCGCGGGGACCACACGAGGCGCAGCCGGCGACCCCCACCAGGCCTGCGAGGAACCACGCGCGCGAGAGAGGGCCAGGGTGAGGGGCGGTGCTCAACGACGCCTCGGCGGCGCCGCGAGCCGCGCCATCACCGACTGGATGTTGGCCTGCGCGAGCGCGAGGTTGAGTCTCAGGAAGTCGATGGGCTTGGTGAGGAAGTGCGTCGCGCCGACGGCCTTCACCTCGCTCTCCGAGTAGCGCGTGGCGTAGGCGGTCATCACGATGATCGGCAGGTGTGGCAGCGTCGGCAGGCCCTGCGCGTACCTCGGGAGCGGCACCGCCGACGGCTGTCCCCGGATGAGCTTCACCAGCGCGAGGCCGTCGAGCGTGCTGCCCTGGAGCTCGATGTCCATCAAGACGGCGTACAGCTCCGCGCCGCGTTCACGGAGCACCTGGCAGGCCTGTTGATCCGTCGCTGCGCTGATCACCTCGTAGCGCGCCAGCAGCCGGAGCTGCGCGAGGCGAAAGGTGTCGGCGTCGTCCTCGACGTACAGCACGAGGGGCTTTTCGGAAGAACTCAAGCCGCCCGAGCTTACGCCACGCGGGCTTTCCAACCGAGACGGAACGCGAGGCGGGGGTCGCTGCGCGTCCTCCACATGAACCCATCGAGCACGTAGTGGGTCGTTTGCGGGAGCGAGAGCAGCGGCACCACCAGCGCCAGCACCAGGCCGCTGAGCTCCGGTCCGCCGGCGCCGAAGAACATCGGGTGCTCGCGCCAGACGAGCCGATCCCACGCGAACTCCTCGACGAACGCGATCGCCCACAGCAGGAGCAGGAAGCCCGGCACGCCGAGGCGCAACACGAGGTGGCCGAGGCGCCCGTAGCCCTGCTCGGCATCGCGACCGCGCGCGTAGGTATAGAGGAGCGCGAGGTACGGCACGCCGTGCACCGCGACGTTCATCACCGTGAACGCGAGGTCGCTCTTCGCCAGCACGATGCCGCCGAACCAGGCCAGCCACGTCGCGCCCAGGAGCAGCGTCTTGCCTGCGTGGAACCGCCTGAACGTCACGGCCTGCGCGAGCCACAGCGCGAGCACGACGAAGTGAATGCCGAGCGCCGCGGTGCCCACCCACGCCGGGAGTCCGTCGATGAAGTCTCCTTCCTTGAACCACCAGAAGCTGCGCGGGAGGTTGGCGTGCCACCACACCACCGGCCCCAGCGTGGCGGCGAGGATCGCGGCGCGGTCGAGGTGCAGCTCCGCGTCGGAGCTCTTCGCGCGGCGGCCGTAGAGCACCATCCACCCGACCTGTTGGCGAATGAAGTGCCACGCGGCGACGTAGGCCAGCAGCCGCCAGAACAGCTCGCTGGACTGCGCGTGCGCGGCGACCCCCAGGCCGTAGGCGATCAACGGCGCGGCGACGTAGAGCAGGGGCCGGCGCTTGAGCTCCTCGCCGTCGAGGTACACGCGGAAGAGCGTCGACCAGACGTGCGCGACGTCGATGAAGACGACGAACCCCAGCCAGGCCCAGGGTGGCGTGTCGTTCGCCACGCCGAGCGAAGGGAGCAACTGCGCGAGCGCGAAGGAGAGCAGGGCCGTGCCGGCGAAGACGGCGAGGTCGATGCCCCGGGAGAAGAGCCAGCGCTGCGGCACCCTGCCGATGTAGCAGAGGTTAGAAGCGCTCCTGCAGGAACAGCTGCGGTCCAGCCGAACGCGCTGCGGGAACTTCCCCGAGTGCTGCGCTGTTCTTCCTTCACCCGTGCTGCTCGCGCTCCTCCTCGCTGCCTGGCCTTCCGACGACGCGAAGCTGCACGTGCTGCCGCTCCCCGCGACGCCGGTGCGAAAGGTGCGGGTGTTCATCGACGCTGGACATGGAGCGCCAGGGAACGAGGGCAACCACGGCTGCTTCTGCCAGGCGGAGCAGGAGCACACCTTGCGCGTCTCGGAGCACCTGGCCTTCGTGCTCGCCGACACCGGCCACTTCGAGGTGAAGCGCTCGCGTACCATCGACTTTCCCCGCTACCAGGCGCGCATCGCCGCGGCGGAGGCGTGGCGGGCCGACGTCATCATCAGCCTCCACTCCGACGCGCGCGGCGACGCTTCGGAGTTCCCCCAGGGCGACGGCGGCACCTGCTGGCGCAACCCCGACGCGCCGGGCTTCGCGGTGCTGTCAAACGACGAGGGGCTCGCCTTCCCCGCGCGGGAGCGGCTGGGGCGCGCGGTCGGCGAACGGCTCCGGCAGGCGGGCTTCTTCACCTACAGCGGCGTCGACTACGGCGACCTCTACCGCCAGGACGAGGTGGAGCCCTCGGGGTGGATCGACCGGCGCCCGATGAAGAAGCGGGTGTACTTCCTGCGGGCCTCCCGCATTCCCACGGTGATCATCGAGACGCACCACGCGCTCGACGTCCGCGAGGTCGCCCGGTGGGACGAGCTCGCCACGCTCGACGCCTTCGCCGTCGCGGTGGGCGCCGCGGTCTTGGATGATCAGCGCCCCCTGGATTACAGCTTCGCGAAGTAGTCGACCACGGTCTGGCGGAACTCCGGGCGGCTGTAGACGTCGGGCTTCGGCTCGTTGATCAACTGCACCAGCACCCCCGCGACGTCCTCCGCGCTCTGGGCGTTGGGCAACGACCGCGAGTCGACGCCGCCGTGGAGCGCGTTCTTCCCGAAGTCGGTGGTCACCACGCCCGGCGAGAAGACCGACACCTGCACCTTCGGGTGCGTGGCCTGCACCTCGGCCCGGAAGTTCGCGGTGAGCGCGTTGAGGAAGTGCTTCGCCCCGTTGTAGGCCGACCGCTGCACCGCGAAGGGCACCCGGCCGAGCATCGACGAGACGTTGATGACGTGGCCTTCGCCGCGCTGCTTGAAGTGGGGGAGCACCGCCTGCATGCCGTACACCGCGCTCTTCACGTTCACCCGCATCATGTCGTCGAGGTCGTCGTCGGTGAGCTCCGAGGGCAGGCGGGAGATGCCACGGCCCACGTTGTTCACCCACACGTCGAGGTGGCCTTCCTTCGCGAGTACCTCGCGCACCACCCGCTCGACCTCGCTGCGCACGGTGACGTCGGCGGTGATCGCCAGCGCGTCGCCGCAGGCCTTCGAGACTGCGCTCAGGAGGTCGGCCCGGCGAGCCACCAGCACCGGCTTCCCACCCGCGGCGTGCACCTGCTTCGCCAGGGCTTCACCGATCCCGCTGCTCGCACCCGTGATGACGATGATCCGATTTCGCATCGCGCTTCTCTAACTCGCGGGCAACATCCCCCGCCATGCTCAGCCTCGCGCTCCTGTGCTTTCTGTCGGCGGCTCCCCTCGAAGAGCTGTTCGTGAAGGTCGACCCCGCGGTGGTGACGGTTCGGGTGGGCACCAAGAGCCTGACCCAGAACGACAACGGCGCGGTGATGGCGGTGAGCATCATCACCGGCTCGGGCGTGCTGGTGCAGGCCGACGGCTTCGTGGTGACCGCGGCGCACGTGGTCGAGAGCGCCGACGCGATCGAGGTGCACTGGCTCGACGGGTTCAAGTCGACGGCGAAGGTCGTCTCGCTCTCGCGCACCGAAGACATCGCGCTGCTCAAGGTCGAGGCCACGCCGGCGAAGGCGGTGGTGGCGTCGTTGGGTGACTCCAGCGCGCTCAAGCCCGGCATGCGCCTCTTCGCCATCGGGGCGCCCTATGGCCTCGAGCACACCCTGACCGCCGGGGTGGTGAGCGCGCTGCGCAGCAACGAGCGCCGGGGGCTCATGCCGCGCAACCTCCTGCAGACCGACGTGCCCATCAACCAGGGGAACTCTGGCGGCCCGCTCTTCAACGACCGGGGCGAGGTGGTGGGCATCGCCAGCTTCATGCTCTCGCAGAGCGGGGGCAGCGTGGGGCTCAACTTCGCGGTGCCCAGCAACACGGTGCGCGCCCGGCTGTTCGACGAGGCGCTCCCGTACATCGGGGTGGGGCTGCGCTTCATTCCGCGCGACGTCGCGGAGATCTTCAACTGGCCGGTCGAGGCCGGCTTCCTCGTCGAGAGCGTGCGCCCCGAGAGCGCGGCCGACAAGGCGGGCCTGCGCGCCGGCGCGGTGAGCTCGGAGGTGGGTGGCAACCGGGTGCAGCTCGGCGGCGACCTCATCGTGACCGTCAACGGGGTGCCGGCGATCGAGACGGCGAAGGTGGCGCAGGTGCTGCGGGCGCTCAAGCCGGGCGAGCTCATTCACTACGAGCTGCTGCGCGGCGGCCGACCGGGGTCGGTCGACGTGGCGGTGCCGGCGGGCCTCGCGGTGCCGCTGCTGGCGAAGCCGAAGAAGTGAGCGGCTACTTGAAGTCGCGGCGCTCGAAGATGACGCACGAGAGCGCGGTCAGCGCCGTCGCGTAGCCCAGGGCGTAGAGCGCCGCGCTCAGCACGTCGCCCGCAGGAATGTGCTCGGCGTAGGTGGCCTGCGCCTTGAAGTCGAGCCGGTCGAAGTTGGGGAGCCCGTGGTACAGCACCGCGCCGATGAATTTCATCACCGGCGACGCCGAGCGCCCGCCCAGCTTGTAGAGGTCCGCCGAGGCGTGGCCGAGGAAGTACAGGCCGATGGTCGAGACGACCGTCACCATCTGCGACGACCAGGTCGAGAAGAAGACCGCGACCGCCGACAGCAGCGTCACCTCGAGCAGGAACCCGAGGATCGCCACCTGCATCGCTCCGGTGAGCGGGTAGCCCTCGATGCCGAACTGCACCGCGAGCAGCACCGTCATCACCGCCACCACCACGTACACCGTCAGCAGGTTCCCGAAGAGCCGGCCCACCACGAAGACCGAGCGGCTCACCGGCCGCGAGACCACCATGAAGATGGTGCGGCGCTCGATCTCCCGCGGAATGAGGCCGCTGCCGAGGAAGACGGTGAGCGCCGAGGCGATGAGGCTCATCACCCCCAGGCCCACGTCGGTCATCACCCGCTCGAAGGTGGTGACGGTGAACTCGATGGCGACGGTCGCCGAGAGAATCATCACCAGCGCGAAGGCGAAGATGACCGCGGTCACCCGGTTGCGGCTCGCTTCCCGGAAGCCGTTGACGGCGATGGTGGCCAGTTGCTGGATCACGAGATGTCGCTCCCCACGCGGCGGCCGCTCTGGTGGACGGTCTTGAGGAACACGTCTTCGAGCGAATAGCGGTTGCGCTGCACGCCGACGATGCGCGCGTTGCGATCGAGGAGCTGCCGCAGCACCTGGGGCAGCTCGTTTTCCCCGCACCGCAGCACCCAGCGATCGCCGGTGCGGGTGGGGTCCTTCACCAGGGCGCGCGCGGTCGCCTCGTCGATGCGCTCGACCAGCACCTCGACTCCGGTGTCGTCGGTGGCGATCAACGTCGAGACGCTGCCCTGCTGGATGATCTGGCCGCCGACGATGACCGCCACCTGGGCACACAGCGCCTCGACGTCGGGAATGATGTGGCTGCACAGCAGCACGGTGGTGCCCAGCGCGCGCTGCTGCAGGATGATCTCCCGCACCAGCTGGCGGCCCAGCACGTCGAGCCCGGAGGTCGGCTCGTCGAGCACCAGCAACCGCGGTTGGCTCACCAGCGCCTGCGCCAGGCAGATGCGCTGGGTCATGCCCTTGGAGTAGCGGCGGATCTGCAGCGACGCGGCCTGCCCCATGCCGGTGATCGCCACCACCTCCGCCACGCGCTGGTGGAGCGGCGCACCGCTGAGCCCGGCCAGTCGCCCGGCGAAGGTCACGAACTCCAGTCCGGTGAGGTACTCGTAGGGGGCGGGGTTCTCGGGGAGGTAGCCGATCAGCCGCCGCGCCTCGGTGTCCGACGGGGGCCGACCGAAGACGCGCACCGTGCCGCTGCTCGGGTGCAGCAGGGTGAGGATGAGCTTGATGATGGTCGACTTGCCGGCGCCGTTCGGGCCCAGCAGCCCGAAGATCTGTCCTTCCTCGACCTTGAGGTTGGCGCCCTGCAGGGCCCGGACGGTTCGTTTGCGGAGCAGCCCGACCTCGTAGTTCTTGACGAGGTCGGTGGTCTCAATTGCCAGGGTCATTGGGGTCGAAGAAGAGCTTCAGTCGCTGGTCGAGAGAGGTGGAAGAGGCCTTGCCGTCGGGCCCGATGGAAACGGTGCCGCCGAGCGCGTCGTGCTCGGGTCCATCGTACAACTGGAGCCAGCGCAGGTCGCCAA
Source organism: Myxococcales bacterium (assembly GCA_038248085.1). GTDB lineage: Bacteria > Myxococcota > Myxococcia > Myxococcales > Myxococcaceae > Archangium_A. The sequence continues at coordinate 8,815 of JBBRUE010000221.1, forward strand.
GGCTCTTCGGTGGTGAGCCCGTGCGCTCGACGTACGTCGCGATGGCCCGGTCGACCTGCTGCAGCGTCTCTTCGACCTCGAGGTCGCGGATCTTCTTGCGGAGGTCGGCCTTGAGCTCTTCGCTCTCCGTCTCCTCGTAGATCGTCTTC
>JBBRUE010000222.1:0-8951 GCA_038248085.1 Myxococcales bacterium
CAGCGCGTTGATGAAGTTGATGCTTGAGAGGGTGCTGGTGGTGGGGGGCATGGCTTCGGCGATCTCGATGACGTCCGAGAGCTTCATCCGGCGCCCGTTGAGCATCAGCTCCGGCATTCCGTGCTCGAAGGACACGCCCGTGGCGCGCGCCCGGCCCCGCAGATCGATGTTGATGTTGTGGTCCGTCGCGTCGGCCGCCGTCATCCGCACCTTGTAGGTGCCCGGCGCCACCGGGTTGCCCGCCTCGTCCTTGCCGTCCCACGTGAAGTCGACGACGCCGGCCTTCACGTCGTGCACGGTGACGGTGGCGATCTTCTTGCCGTTCTCGTCGGTGATGATCGCGTTGGCCACCGCGGCGTCACTGGCGAGCTGGCCGGACATCGACGCCGGGCCCGCCGCCGTGAGGGTGACGCTGTCGGTCTTGTAGATGATGTCCTTGCCCACGAGGTTGGCGACCGAGGTCTGGTTGGACGAGGCCTGCGCCATCAGCAGCGCGTCGAGGCGGCTGTTGGCGGCCTCGGCCTGCTCGACGCTCGCGAACTGCGCCAGCTGCGCGATGAACTGCTGGTTGTCGGTCGGCGAGAGCGGATCCTGGTTCGCCAGCTGCGTGGTGAGCAGCTTGAGGAACTCGTTCTTGCCGAGCGTGTTCGAGCCGGTGGCCCGCGTGGTGAGACTGGGAGTGCCCGAGCTGACGGAGTCGATGCGGGCCATGGTCTAGACCTTCACGTGACCGCGGCCGTCTTCGACCGAGCTGTCCTGGGTGGATGCTGCGGCCCGCCGCGCGGTGGGCGCCGCGCCGTCGAACTCCGGCCGCTCGTGGCGCTGCTGCGAGCCCGACTGGGTGAGATCGAAGTGGCCCAGCGCGAGGCCTTCTTTCGCCAGCGCGACGCGGAGCTCCCCCTGGCGCGACTCGAGCAACTGCGCGGCCGGGCCCCCGGCGCGGATCTCGGTGACGCCGTCGCGCACCTTGAGCTGCACGTTGAGCTGCCCGGCCTCACCGGTGTCGAGCGTCATGCGCGCGACGGTGGGCAGCAGCACCGCGCGCACCGAGGCGTCCTCGAGCATCAGGGGGGCGACCTGCGCGAGCGGCGCCGCCGCCTGGATCGCGACCGGGGCTTCGATGCGGAAGGGCTCGTTGGTCGGCGCGGCCAGCGGCGTCGCCATGCCCAGCGCGGGCTCCTCGGCCTTCTTCGGGTCCTTCACCGGGCCCTGCGTCTCGACCACCGGCAGGGGCTTCTTCGGCTCGGTGGGGCCGGCGACGCGGGTGTGTTCCTGGAGGCCCTTCGCGCGGGCGGCGAGCTGCTCGGCGCCCACCTTCGCGGCCTCGACCTTGTGGAGGACCGGCTTGGTGACGATGAGGGGATCGGGGCGGACGTGAGGCGTCAGGCTCCGCGCCATGAGGAGCAGCTCCTCGGCGGTCGTGATCACGCGCGGCTTCTTGTCGGGCTTGTCGCTCTTCTCGTCCTTCTCGGCCTTCGACGAGTCGGCGCGCGCCGGGTCGTGACCCAGGGCGCGCTCCTTCCACTGCGCGACAGGCGTCTTGAGGGCCGACTCGAAGCCGGGCGCGATCTTCGCTCCCTTCTTCGTGCCTCCGAGCTTGCCGTCGGCGCCGAGGAGCTGCAGGGCATCCATCTTCACAGGCGGGCTCCAGGCTTGGCAGGCGACGAGGGCAGGGTGGACATCAGGGAGACGAGGTCCGCCGCCAGCTCGGGCTTCAGGCGGTCCATCACCGCGCCGGCATCGGCGGGCTTCATGCGCTTGAGCAACGCCGCGGCGAGTGTGGGGTCGGCCCGCTGAATGACCGCGGCCGCGGCCTCGGGCTTCATCGACTTCATCGTCTTCGCCAGGGCGTCGAGCTCCTGCGGGCGCGGGGCGGGTGGCGCGGCCCTGGCCGCAAACTTCGGGGCCTCCGCGACGGTCGCCCCACCCTCACCGCGCTTCGCGAGCAGGGCCTCGAGCTTCTCGGTCTCGGAGCGCAGCCCGGCGCGGGAGAGGGTGATCTCAGCCTTCAGCTTTTCGAGTTCGGTGCGCTCGGCGTCGAGGGCCTTGCGGTCGTCGTCGATGCGCTTGCGGGTGGCGGCGAGCTCCTTGGTCGTCCTCGTCAGCTCGCCACACAGGGCCTTGCGCGTCAGCGGCGGGAGCATCGGGGCCTCCCCTTCCGGTGCGCGCATCTTCGGCTTCTCGGCGATCACCTCCGGCTTCGGCTCTTCCTTGCGGAGCTCGGGGACGACCGGCGCCGTCGGCGCGACGACCACCGGCGGCCGGGGCGACGTCGGCTCGGCCGGCGGCGTGCTCGCGAGGACAAGGGCGATCAGGATCTCAACCACGGTTCGGCTCCCGTCGTGCTGCGGGTGGAGGCGGCGTCAGCGCTGCCCTCACTTGCGTCAAGGTCTGCTCCAGCGCGAAGTGCTCGCCCGGTGCCTGCTTCAGGAAAGCATTGAGCGTGCCGATGACCTGGAGAGCGCGATCGACGCGCGGGTTCGTGCCTCCCTGGTAGGCCCCAACCTCAATCAGATCGGCCGCTTCGCGGTACGCCGAGAGCACGTCGCGCGCGCTGGCGGCGAGCTCGCGGTGCGTCACCGACGTGACGTCCGACATGCATCGGCTGACCGACGCCAGAACGTCGACGGCAGGAAAATGACCGGCGTTCGCCAGGCGGCGCGAGAGCACGATGTGGCCATCGAGCGCCGCGCGCGCACTGTCGGTGACGGGGTCGGTGAGATCATCACCCTCGGCCAGCACGGTGTAGAGCGCGGTGATGCTGCCCGGCCCGGCGTCGTTGCCCGCGCGCTCGACGAGGCGCGGCAGGGCGGCGAAGACCGACGGCGGGTAGCCCTTGGAGGTCGGCGGCTCGCCGGCCGCCAGCCCGATCTCCCGCTGCGCCATCGCGATGCGCGAGAGCGAGTCGATCAGCAGCAGCACCTTCTTGCCCTTCGCCCGGAAGTACTCGGCGACGGCGGTGGCCGCCATGCCCGCGCGCACCCGCACCAGCGGCGGCTCGTCTCCGGTCGCGACCACCACCACCGCGCGCGCCAGGCCCTCGCCGAGATCGCGCTCGACGAACTCGCGCACCTCGCGGCCGCGCTCGCCGATCAACCCGACGACGATCACCTCGGCCTTCGCGTGCCGCGCGATCATCCCCAGCAGCACCGACTTGCCGACGCCGGGGCCGGCCATCACGCCCACCCGCTGGCCCTCACCGAGCGTCAGGCACGCGTCGAGGGCGCGCACGCCCAGGGGCAGGGGCTTGTCGATGCGGCGCCGCGTCATCGCCGGGGGCGGCGCGGCCGACAGCTTCGCGCGACCGGTCAGCACCATCGGGGGGCCGCCGTCGAGCGGCTGCATGCGGGCGTCCACCACCCGGCCCAGCAGCGCGTCACCGACCGACAGCTCGCCCGCCGCGGCCCGGGGGATCACCACCGAGCCTTCGCGGATGCCGGCCATCTCGCCGAAGGGCATCAGCAGCGCCGTGGGCCCGTTGAAGCCGACGACCTCGGCCTGCACCACGTGGCCCTCGTCGTCGTGGATCTCGCAGGCCGTGCCGAGCGCGACCCGCGGCAGCGCCGCCTCGAGCACCAGGCCGGTGGCGCGCACGATGCGCCCCTGCACCAGCACCGGCTCGGCGCGATCGAGTGATTTCTTGAGGCGATCGAAGTCGAGCCCCCTCACGGGGTGGCCCCGTCGAGTTGCCGCACCAGCTCCTCGAAGCGGGTCGACAGCCGGCCGTCGATGGCGTGGTGCGCGGTGTCGACCATCACGTCACCCGGGGTCAGCGAGGCGTCGGCGACCAGCTCGATCTTCCCCAGCGAGAACTCGGAGTGCGCGGCGTCCTTCACCCGCTCGACGTCCGCCGGGTGGAGCCGGATGCGGGTGACGTGCGCCTCGCCCGCCTTGCGGATGGCGGACTTGATGAGCGAGAAGAGCCCGTCGAGGTTGGTGGTGATCTCCCTCTCGAGGATCCGCCGCGCGATCAGAATGCCCAGCTCGAGCGCGTCGCTGCGCGCCTGTTCGGCCAGGCGTTCCCCCTGTGATCGGAGCACCTCGATCGCCAGCCTGAGCGAGTCGAACGACTCCACCGGCGCCCTCGCGAGGGGGAGCGGGTCGGGGAGCGGCGCTGACACGAGGGGCTCGAACGCCGGGCTCATCACCGGCGGCGCCGGGCTCGCTGCCACCGGCACGAACTCCGGCATCGCCGGCTCCACCGGGCTGGGCGCCCAGCTCACCCCGCGAATGTGCTTCGGGTTGACCTCGGCGATCTTCATCGACTCGAGCTTCACCGCCACCGCCCCGTCCATGAACGCAGGTCGTCTCATGGGTCAGAGCATCTTGTCGGTGGGGCGAACGATGGTGATGCGGCCCTTCTCGGCGGCCTCGATGGCGACCTTGGCGATCTCCGCCTGGGCCCCTTCGACCTCCGAGAGCTTCACCGGGCCCATCGCCGAGAGATCGTCCTCGAGCAGCTCCGCGGCGCGCGACGACATGTTCTTGAGGAACTTCTCCTTCACCTCCGGCGAGCCGCCCTTGAGGGCCACCGTCACCTGCTTCATGTCGAGGTCCTTCATCAGGCTCTGGAGGTCGCGATCGGACAGGCGGATGAGGTCTTCGAAGGTGAAGAGCTTGCTGCGCAGCTCGTTGGCGAGCGCCGGCTCGTCGCGCTCGATGGCCGCGAGGATCTCGGTCTGCTGAGCGGCCGGGCTGCGGCGGAGGATCTCGAGGGCGGCGACGCGGCCGTCGACCTTGCGCATGCCCTCCGAGACGAGCGCGTGGAGCTCGCCGGTGAGCGCGGTGCGCACCTCGCGCAGCACCTCCGGCGCCACGGCCTCGACCACGGCCATGCGGCGCACCACCTGGGGCCGCATCGCCAGCGGCAGGCGGTCCATCACCAGCGCGGCGCGCTCCGCGGTCAGCGAGCTGAGCACCAGCGCGATGGTCTGCGGCTGCTCGCGGGCGAGGATCATCGAGAGCGACTCCGCGTCGGCGGTGGCGACCACGCCGAGCAGCTCTTCCGGCTGGTGTGAAGGCGCGGTGGCATCGAAGGTGCGCCTGACCGCGTCGGGCCCCATGAGCTCGCCGGCCAGCTTGCGCAGCATCGCGTCGCCACCCAGCACGTCGACCCCCGCCTGCTGCATCGACTCGACGAAGGTGTTCAACGACTCGGAGATCGCCGTGGGGCCCATGCGCTTGAGCTCCCGCGCACCGAGCGCGATCTGCCGCACCTCGAGCTCCGACATCTGGCGGAACACGTCGGCCGCCACCTCGGGACCCAGGCCCAGCAGCAGCGCGGCGACTCGCTTGGAACCGACGCCGGCCTTGTCGATCCACGGGATGACGATCTCTTCCTTCTTGCCGGGCTCAGCCATGATCGACTCCCTTTTCGAGATCGGCGCTCAGCCACGCCCGCACCAACATCACCGCGCGCTCGGGGTCGGCCTTCACCATCAGCCGCGCCCGGGTCTTGATGTCGAGGAGCGGGTCGGTGAGCACCGGCGGCTCGTCCTTCCTCAGCTCGGTGACCACTCCGTCGATCGCGTTGCGCTTCGCCTCGAGGCTGGCCACGGTCGAGCCGGGCTGCAGCACGAGCTCCTGGGCGACGGACCTCGCCTTCCCCGAGCGGCGGGTGAGCGCGAAGGCCACGATGGCGAGCAGCAGCACCGCGCCGCCGATCGCCGCGTAGGTCCACGCCGGGGTCACCGCCGCGACCGCCGGGGCCGGGGCTTCGACGACGTGCCCGAAGAGCTGGCTGCTGATCTCGAACTGGTCGCCGCGGTCCACGTCGAGGCCGACCGACCTGCGCGCCAGCTCGCCGAGCCGGTTGATCTCCTCGGTCGTACGAACCTTGCCGTCGACGCCGTCGATGATCACCGCCACCGAGAGCTTCGTCAGCCGCGGCACCTTGGTGATCGTCTGGGTCGTGGTCTTGGTGATCTCGAAGTTCTCCGTGAGGTCCGAGGTCGCGGTGTTTCCCTGCTGGGTCGGCCCCGTGGGGGCCGGCTGCGGCGCGAGGGGGAGGTTGGCCTGCGCCCCCGCCACCGCGGACGGCGTGGTGCTCTGGGTCGACGACGTGCCCGAGGTGGTGCGCTTGCTGCGCATCGCCGCCTGCTCGGGGTCGAAGATCTCGCCCGTCAAGGTCACCAGCGAGCTGTCGACCGTCGCGCTCACCTTAGCGATCACCGCGCCGACGCCCACCACCGGCTCGAGCAGCGTGATGATCTGGTGCTCGAGCTTCTGCTCTTCCTTGCGTTGGAAGGACGCCTCGGGCGAGTCCCAGGTCGAGTCGGCCGAGAGCACCGCGCCGCGCCCGTCGATCACCGTCACCGCGTCAGCCGGCAGCCCCGGAGCGGCCGACGAGACGAGGTGGCGAATGCCGGCCAGCTCGCGCTCCCCCAGCGTCCTTCCCGGCTGCAGCACCACCGCCACGGTCGCCGACGCCTTGGTGTCGTCGTTGCGGTACAGGCCGCGCTCCGCCAGCGACATCGTCACCTTCGCGCTGCGCACCCCCGCGAAGTTGCCGATGGTGCGCGCCAGCTCGCCCTCGATCGCCCGGCGCAGGTTGACGCGCTGGGTGAACTCGCTGACCCCGAGATCCCCGCGGTCGAACAGCTCGAAGCCCACGCCCGCCCCGCGCGGCAGCCCCGCCGTCGCCAGCAAGATGCGCGCGTCGTAGACCTTGTCGGCCGGCACCGCGAGCGCCGTGCCGTTGGCCTCGCTGCGAAAGGGCACCCCGGCGTTCTTGAGGATCCCCGTCGCCTCGGTGGAGTCCTCCTGGGTGAGGTTGGTGAAGGCGTACTGGTAGTCGCCGCCGCGGGTCACGCCGCCCACCGCCAGCGCCACCAGCCCCGCGACCACTACGTCCGCGATGAGCGACCACCGCAGCCCAGCCGGCATGGCCTGGATCCGCGCGGGCAATTCCCGAAGCTGCTTGAGGAGGGTTTCCATGGCTTAGACCGGCATCCGCATCACTTCGTTGTAGGCATCGAGGAACTTGTTCCTCACCTTCATGGCCACGCGCATCGCGACGTCGGCTTTCTCGAGCGCGAGCATCGTCTCGTGCAGGTTGCCCTCGCCGTTGCCCAGCTTCTGGGCCTGCACGTCGGCGTCGGTCTGCATCGCGTCGACCTTCTCGATGGCCGCCTTGAGCGTCGCGCCGAAGCCGTCGCCGTCGACCTTCTGGGGCCGCTCGATCGTCGAGAGGCCGCCGGGGTTTTCGATGGTGTTCAGGGTGAGCGGCTTCATCGGTTACCTCGAGATGTCCAAAGCGCGCTGCGCCATGCTCTTGAGCGTCTCCACCGCGCTGGCGTTGGCCTCGTAGCCACGTGACGCGGTGAGCAGGTTGACCGTCTCGTTGATCGGGTTGACGTTGGGGAAGGTGACGAACCCGTCGGGGTCGGCGTCGGGGTGACCGGGCAGGTACACCCGCTTGCCCGGCGTCTGGTCCTCCACCACCCCGGTGACCGCCACGCCCTGGGCCTCGCTCGACTCGCCCGGCTGCGCCGACGCCCCGTTCATCGCGCTCTCGAAGTTCACCGCCGAGAGCACCGGGTCGCGCCGGTGGTAGGGCTGCCCGTCGGGCCCGCGCGTCGACTCTGCGTTGGCCAGGTTGCTCGCCGCCACGTTGACCCGCGTGCGCTGGGCCGAGAGCCCCGAGCCGCTGATCCGGAGTGCCGAAAGAAAGTCAGACATGCGCCGCTCCCGTGCTCATGAACTCACCCGATCCCGTCAGTCGCCACGTAGCGGAGGATGGCGAGCTTCTTCCCCACCGCCTTGGCCGCCGCGCCGTAGAGCAACGAGTTGCGCGCCAGCTCCACCATCGTCTTGTCGAGGTCCACGCCGTTGCCGTCGAGCCCGCCTGAGAGCTCCTGCGCCACGTGAATGAACTGGGAGTTGTCGACCCCCATCGGCTTCGGCTGGCCCAGCGAGATCTGCCCTTCGAGGTGCGGCGCCGACGAGGCTGTGAGCGGGGCGCCGGTGGAGGCGGTCGCCGACTCGGCCGCCGCGAGCGCCTGGCCGAAGTCGAGCTCGCGCGGCCCGTAGCCGGGGGTGTCGACGTTGGCGAGGTTGCCGTTGAGCACGTTCTGCCGCTCGAGCCGAACGTCGAGCGCCGACTCAAGTTTCCGGAAGGTCGTGTCGAAGAGCTTCATGGAGCCACCGCCGCGGCGCCCTCGGCCTCGGCGCTCTCCGGTTGCGAGGGGGTGTTGAGCTTCTGGCGGAGCGTGCGCAGCCCGATGTTCAACAACTTCGCGGCGTGCGTGCGGTTGCCGGTCGTGCGGCGGAGCGCCTCGGCGATGGCGATGCGCTCGAGCTGCACGAGGTCGAGCGGCAGGGAGGCCGGGAAGGCCGAGGTGTCGGTGACGCGCACCACGAGGCCGAGATCCGCCGCCTCGATCAGCGGGCCGCGCGCGCGAATGGTGGCGCGCTCCAGCACGTTGGCCAGCTCGCGCACGTTGCCCGGCCAGCGCTGCGTCTCGAGCAACCCCAGCGCCTCGCCCGTCAACCGCACCGCCTGGCGCCCGAGGCTCAGCGCGACCCGCGCCAGCAGCACGTCGGCCATCGCAGCGATGTCCTCGCGGCGCTCGCGCAGCGGGGGCAGGGTGATCGGGTAGACGTCGAGCCGGTAGTAGAGGTCCGAGCGCAGCTGCCCCCGCTCGACCAGGTCGCGGAGATCGCGGTGCGAGGTGGCGATCACCCGCGAGGCGTGCGTGCCCTCGAGCAGCGTCAGCAGCCGCCCCTGCGTCTCCATCGGGATGGCGGCGATCTCGTCGAGCACCAGCGTGCCGCCGTGGCGGAGCGCCGCCTCGACCTGCTCGAGGTCGAGCGAGGTGCCGCTGAGCATGGTCAGCGGCAGCCCGGCCCGCGCCGACATCTGGTGAATGAAGCGGGCGAGCACCTCTTTGCCGCTGCCCGTCTCGCCGGTGAGGAGCACCGTGGTGGGCGCCGTGGCGACGTCGACGGCC
>JBBRUE010000223.1:0-8943 GCA_038248085.1 Myxococcales bacterium
AAGTAATAAACACCCGATATAGAGCCGTCAAGACTCTATCTGTCGATTTCGGGATTACTGCCTGATTGCAGACAGCTGCGAGGCGACGAAGAAGCCCGCCGCGACGGCGTTCACCACCGAGGCGAGCGCCCGGGCGTCGAAATGGGTGGCCCGGGGCGAGTCCTTCGAGAGCCTCAAGGCCGTCACCGCGAGCAGCGCAAAGGCGACCGCGGCGGTGGGCAGCGGGAGATGGCCGAGCAGCGGCTTGCGCGTCTGAAACCAGTAGGCGGCGTCGACAGCGGCGCCGAGCGCGGCGGTCAACGACAGGGCCCCGGCCGCCCGGAGCGGCCACCCGCCCAACGTGCCCAGCGCCACCCGGTCCTTCATCAGCGTCGTCGCGCGGAACATCAGCAGGCTGAAGAGGATGCCGGCCGATGCGGGGACCGCCTCGGCGCCCAGGCCCGCGGGCGTGCCACGCCAGAAGCCGACACCCGCCACCACCCCACTGAGCAACGCCACGAGGAGCCAGATCATGGGGCGCGACCCTACCCTCACAATCCCCGGCCTTTCCGGGGACTTCGGAGCGTGGCGCCATCGGTCCGGCGAACTGGCGCGTTCGGTCGAACCCGTTGATTCCCCTCACATTTTTCGCACATCAGTTCCGCTACTGCACCTATCAGCGAAGTAACTCCCCGTCCTGACTGGCGAATTGCCGCGCTGTGAAGCCCGTTGACGTGTGCCCTTCAGAACTGGCGCAACGATTCACCACCCACTCCCGAACATCTCGCCAAAGCCGGGCGCACACACCGGCCGATACTCAAGGGGACACGATGAGCCAGATGAACGTCGAGACGCTGTACGCGAAGTTCGGGCCGACCATCTACGCGCGCTGCAAGCGCCTGCTGAAGAACGGGACGGCCGCCGAGGACGCGACGCAGGACGTGTTCATGAAGGTGCTCAAGCACATCACCTCGGCGCCCGGCGAAGACGCGGTGCTGCCCTGGATTCACCGTATCACCACCAACCACTGCCTCAACGTGATCCGCGACGCGCGCCGCCACGCCGAGCCCGTCGAGCACCTGCCCGAGGTGGTCGACGACGAGTTCGAGGACAGCGTGGTGACCCGCGACTTCGCCAACCGCGTGCTCGCCGCGACGCCCGACGAGCTCAAGCAGCCGGCGATGATGTACCACGCCCGCGGCATCGAGCAGTCGCGGGTCGCCGCCGCCCTCGGGGTCTCGCGCCGCACCGTGCTCTACCGCCTCGCCGAGTTCACCCGCCGCGCGATGCGCATGCAGGAGCTCGCCGAGCAGGGCTGATCTCAGGAATCGGTCGTTGATCATTTCGGACGTCCGGAGCTACCAAGGGTGATGCCTCGACTGACCGCCGCGATGGTGTTGTGCGCCGCGATGCTCCTCCCCGCCCCTGCGCACGCCATCGGCCTGGGCGTCGACGTCGGCGCCGGCTCGTGGCTGCTCGAGGGGCTCCAGGGCGACGTGCACCTCAAGGTCGACCAGGAGTTCTTCGACCTCCTCAAGATCGGCCTCCGCCCCGGCGTGGCCCTCACCCTCAACGAGCCCTACCCACGGGTGGCCTTCCCGCTCGACCTCTCGTTGAAGCTCAAGCTCGCCTTCTTCTACCTCGAGGCGCTCGGCGGCCTGTTCTGGATCCCCAGCAGCGTCGACCCGGTGCGCGCCCACCTCGCCGGGGGCTTCGGGGTGCAGATCTGGAAGTTCCTGGTGGGCGTGGAGGTCGGCTACCTCCAACCCTCGCTCAACGTCCTCGGGCGGGTCGGCTTCACGTTCTTCTGAGTTCCGAAATGCGCCCGGGTATAACCGGGGCTTGGTGATCCTCGCCGTCCCCCTCAGCCTCCTGCTGGCCGCGTCCGACGCAGGCGTGCTCCTCGATCGCCCGGTCTCGATCTCCGCGCCCCACGCAGAGCTCTTCAACAAGGAATCACGCGGCTTCTATTCGGGCGGAGTGACGGTGGTCCGGGACACGATGACCATGACCTGCGACCGCCTCGACGTGTATGGGGAGCGCGGAGTGACCAAGCGGCTCCTCGCGCGGGGCCACGTGGTGGCCATCGACGGCGATCGCGAAGCACGCGGCGACGAAGCGGAGTTCATCAATGAGACCGGCGTGCTCACCATGCGCGGCAACCCGCGGGGCAAGCAGGGCCCGCGCGAGGTCGACGGGGAGGTCATCACCTTCACCACCGGCATCGATCGCCTCGTGGTGACCAAGGCCCACACCCGGGTCCGGGAACCGAAGGACAAGCAGGTGATGATCGACGCCGACCTCTTGACCTTCGAAGGCCCGAAGAACGAAGCGACCTGGACCGGCCACGTCCACGCGGTGAAAGGCAAGATGACCCTCATCGCGCCCGAGTTGACGGCGCTCTCCGACGAGTCCGGCGAGGTCACCCGGGTCAAGGCGCGCGGTGGCGTGGAGGTCACCGAGGACAAGCGCTGGGCCCGCGGTCAGTTCGCCGACTACGACGTGCCGAAGGGCCTGCTGGTGGTCACCGGCAATCCCCAGGCGCGCGACGGCACCACGCGCATGAAGGGCACCCGGGTGACGTTCTTCTCCGGCGCGGAGTACCTCGTCGTCGAGAACGCGAAGACGGTCATCGAAGTCGAGAAGAAGAAGGTGCGGTGAATGTCCGACGTCCCCGGCACCGAGTTGTTGCGTGAGACGGGCGGTGAGGTGCCGGCCTTCCTCAAGCGCGCGCCGTGGTGGCTGGCCGTCCCGTCGCTGCTCCTCGCCACCGGTGCGGTGCTCGACACCTGGGTCTCGCCGCTCCACTCGGTCGCCCCGGCGTTGGTCGGCGTCGCCATGGGCGTGGGCTGGGGCGTCTACTTCCGCTTCGCCCTCCGCGCCGCGGGCGGGGTCGAGCACAGCGGCTTCGGCACCCCGATCGTCTGCATGGTGCTCGCCTTCGTGGGCCTCGAGTACGGCGACTTCGGGCTGCTGCTCCCGGTGCTGATCTGGCTGCTGCCGATCCTCGACTACGCGGTGATGTACGGAGAGGGACCCCTCGGCTCAATCGGAGGCGTGCTCGACACGCTCAAGGCCGCGCCCCTCCTCTGGCTGATCACCATGCTCGCCCTGATCACCGCGCTGGTGATGGTGGGGCTCGTGCTCGCGCTCCCGATGAGCCTCTATTCGACCTACGCCCACCGCGAAGGCGCGTGGCTGGCGGGGCTGAGCGCCGGCCTGTTGATCGGCCCCCTGGTGCACGTGGCGGTCGTCTTCCGGGCCCGGCTGTTCCTGGCGATCCACGGAGACCCGGCGTGAGCGACGCCCTGGTCGCGGAGGGGCTCCAGAAGACCTACGGCACCCGCCGGGTGGTCGACGGGGTGAACTTCACCGTGAAGCCCGGGGAGGTCGTCGGCCTGCTCGGCCCCAACGGCGCCGGCAAGACGACCTCGTTCTCGATGGTGATCGGCCTGGTGAAGCCCGACGGTGGGTCGGTGCGCCTGGGAACGAAGGAGCTCGCCTCGCTCCCCATGCACCTCCGCGCCCGCGCCGGCCTCGGCTACTTGCCCCAGGAGGCGTCGATCTTCCGCAAGCTCACGGTGCGCCAGAACATGCTCGCCGTGCTCGAGCTCGACCCCTCGCTCAAGCAGGCCGAACGCGAGGCCCGGGCCGATCAGATCATCGCGGAGTTCGGCCTCACCCACGTCTCGAAGTCCCTCGGCGAGCAGCTCTCCGGCGGCGAGCGGCGGCGGGCCGAGATCGCCCGGTCCTTGCTCCCGAACCCCCGCTTCATGCTCTTCGATGAGCCCTTCGCCGGGGTCGATCCGATCAACGTGGGCGAGCTCCAGAAGGAGATCGCCGGCCTCCGGGACAAGGGCCTCGGGGTGCTGATCACCGATCACAACGTCCGCGACACCCTGCGCATCTGCGACCGGGCGTACATCATTGCCGCCGGCCGCATCCTCGAAGAAGGCTCGCCCCAGGCGATCGCTTCCTCAGCGCGGGCACGTTCTGTGTATCTTGGCCAAGACTTTAAACTTTCATGATTAAATCCGACTGCTTGCAGTTTGCGCAATAAATAGGCCGACACTTGGTGTTGCGCTTTCGAGTACCTTTGGCACACCTTTTGTCCAGGGGTGACCGAGATGGGTATGGAGCTCAAGCAAAGCCTGCGGATGTCGCAGCAGCTGGTGATGACGCCGCAGTTGCAACAGGCGATCAAGCTGCTGCAGCTCTCGCGCATGGAGCTGATCGACCAGATCCACGAGGAGATGGAGTCCAACCCCCTCCTGGAGCAGCCCGACGACGTCGAGGGGGACATGTCCGACAAGGCGCCCGGGGAGGCCTCGCTGGAGGCCGCGAACCTCGAGGTGCCGGCCAACGCGGAGGCCCACGTCTCGGACACCGCGCAGGAGGTCAAGCCCGAGAACGCCCCGGTGGAGATCGACTGGGACGCGTACCTCAACAGCTACCAGTTCAACGAGCCGACCACCGCGTCGAACAAGGGCAACGTCGACCTGGAGGATCTCCCGTCGTTCGAAGCGAACATGGTGAAGAAGGAAGACCTCTTCGATCACCTGTTCGATCAGCTCTCGGGCCTGCGGATGAACGACGCCGAGCACCGCATCGCGGAACTCATCATCGGCAACCTCGATGACGACTGGTACCTCAAGCTGCCCGACGTCGAGGGTGATGCCCTCATCCGCCTGTGCAACGAGGGCGACGTGCCGATGGCCGTGGGTACCAAGATGCTGCGCAAGATCCAGCACCTCGACCCGGTGGGCTGCGGCGCCCGCGACCTGCTGGAATGCCTGCTGATCCAGGTGCAGGCGATGAACGAGCCTGCGGCGCCGCTGCTGCAGACGATGATCAAGAAGCACATGAAGCTGCTGGAGTCGAAGAACCTCCCGGCCATCGCGCGCGACTTGAAGATCACCCTCGACGAGGTGATCGCCGCCAGCAAGCTGCTGATGAAGCTCGACCCCAAGCCCGGCCGCAACTACTCGGGTGAAGAGGCGCAGCACATCACGCCCGACGTCTTCGTCCACAAGGTGGGCGAGGAGTACCACGTGGTGCTCAACGACGACGGGCTCTCCAAGCTTCGCGTGTCCGACGCGTACCGGCGCGCGCTGCGCAATGGGGCGCTCAACCCGAAGCAGAAGGAATTCGTCCAGGAGAAGATGCGCTCTGCGCAGTGGCTGCTGCGGTCGATCCAGCAGCGGCAGCGCACCATTCACAAGGTGACCGAGAGCATCGTGAAGTTCCAGCGCGACTTCTTCGACAAGGGCATCGCGTTCTTGAAGCCGCTCATCCTGCGCGACGTGGCCGAGGACATCGGCATGCACGAGTCGACGGTCAGCCGGGTGACTACCGCCAAGTACGTGCACACGCCCCAGGGCATCTTCGAGCTCAAGTACTTCTTCAACTCGTCGATCGCCCGCACCGGCGGTGACGACATCGCCAGCGAGGCGGTGAAGAACCACATCAAGCAGCTGGTCTCGACGGAGAACTCGAAGAACCCCTACTCCGATCAGAAGATCGTCGAGCTCCTCAAGGCCCAGGGCATCGAGATCGCCCGCCGCACGGTGGCCAAGTACCGCGAGGTGCTCGGCGTGCTGCCGTCGAGCAAGCGCAAGAAGTACTACTGAGCCGAGGTCCCATGTCCCTCCCCGAAGTTCTCATCGTCGATGACGACCAGCTGATCCGCGCGATGGTGCGCGACGCGCTGGGTGACGTGCCGTGCGTGGTACGCGAAGCCGACTCCGGTGATGCGGCCCTGGCGGCGATCGCCGAGCGCAAGCCGGCGGTGGTGCTGCTCGACCTGGTGATGCCCGGCAAGAGCGGGCTCGAGGTGCTCAAGCTCCTGCAGGGCACCGGGCCCCGGGTGCTCGTGCTCTCGGCCCTCGACACCGAGGCGCTGGTGCAGCAGGCGCTCAAGCTGGGCGCCCACGGCTTCCTCGGAAAACCCATTCACCCCCTCGACGTGCAGAACGTCGTGCGCGGGGCCCTCGAGGCGTCCGGAGCCAGGCCGTCGTGAGCGAGGAGTACTGGCTGGCCGACAGCGAAGCGCGCGTGCTGGGGCCGATCGGCCTCGAGGTGATCACCACCCTCCACGCCCGCGGCAAGCTGCAGGACGTTCGTGCCGTCTCGCGCGACGGACGGAAGTTCGTCCCGCTGCGCGAGATGCCAGAGCTCCTCGCGGTGCTCTCGGCGCCCGTCACCCTCGACGACGCGACCCGCGCCCAGGTCGAGGCGACGCGGCAGATCCGCGAGTGGCTGGCGTCGATCCAGAACCGACCCTCGCACGAGATCTTCCGGGTGCCGGTGACGAGCTCCCGCGACGCCTGGCGCGCCGCCTTCTTCTCGCTGGTGCACCGCTACGTGCCCAGCCGGCTGCCGGTGGACACCACCCCCGAGCTGCGGCTGGCCTGTGAAGACGCCTTCCTCGCCCTCTCCGAACGGATGATCGAGGTCGAGCGCCAGTTCCGCGCCCCCGCGGCCCAGCAGCTCCCTCCGCCTCCGCCCCCGCCCGATCACGAGCCGCCGCCCAACGTGCGCCTCGCCCATCGCAACGGGGTGGTCCAGGCCCACCTCGCCCTCCGCCGCGGCGACGCCCGGCCCTTCACCCAGGACCGCGAGCACAACTGGCAGGCCGACTGCGTCTTCATTCACACCGTCGAGCGCATCGCCCCCGGCACGCCCGTCGAACTGGTGATCTCCTTCGAGGGTCACGTCACCCAGCTCCACACCTCGGGGCGGGTGCAGGCTGCCCGCCTGGGCGGCTTCACCGCGCAGCTGCTCAACCTCGGCGAGTCGGAGCGCGCCCTGATTCGCACCTGGGTCGCACGCTCCACCGCACAGCCCTGAAATCGCCTTCAATGGCGCGTCTTTGCCACTGGTTTCAGAGAACGCAGGTGTTACCGTTCTCAGTGCCACCGGCGCAGATGTCCCGGTCGCGAGCAGTCACCCCAACGGAGGGCTCGGAATGCAACTCAACATCACGTTTCGCCACCTGGACCCGATCGATTCGCTGAAGAACTACGCACGGGAGAAGGTCGAGCGCGTGAACAAGTACCTCGACAAGGCGACGGAAGCACACGTCGTCCTGTCGATGGAGCGTCACCTGCACCACGCCGACATCAGCATCCAGTCGGGGAGCTTCCTGCTCCGCGGCCGCGAGCGCAGCGAGGACATGTACGCCTCGATCGATCTCGCGATGGACAAGATCGAGAAGCAGCTCAAGCGCTACAAGGAGAAGCTCAAGACCCACCACGGGAAGGAGCGTGTCCACCACCACCAGGATCTCGTCGAGCAGATGAAGATCCGTCACCGGGTCTTCGAAGGCAACGTCACCGGCGCCGAGGTCACGCAGTCGGCCCAGACCATCGTCAAGACCAACGAGTTCCTCGCGCACCCGATGGGCATCGACGAGGCCGTGATGCAGATGGACCTGATGAACAACGACTTCTACGTGTTCACCAACCCCACCACGATGGAGATGAACGTCGTGTACCACCGCAAGGACGGCACCATCGGGCTCATCGAAGCCTCCGCGGTGCAGAAGCGCTCGCTGGTCGGCTGAACGAACGCAGCGCGAAGGTGAAACCCGAAGCCCGATGCTCCTCACCGAGCGTCGGGCTTCTTCATTTCCGACCGCTTGAGCTCGGCGACCCGGTGGCCGACGGGGTCGAGCCCGTGGCCGAAGGGCAGCGTCGGCAGCGAGACCGGCAGCCGCCCCGGGGTGCCCTGTTCGCCGCACAGCGCCGCGGCCACCGCTTCGGTCGCCGCCTCCCGGTAGGAATAGGTCGCCAGCACCACCTTCGACGCGTGCGCCTGCGAGGCGAGGTAGGGCGCGCCGAGCACCACGGTGATCACCGGCTTGCCCGAGAGCGCCGCGTTGGTCACCAGCTCGAGCTGCCGCGAGTTGACGACGCCGACCACCACCACGTCCACGGTCTCGGCCAGCGCCCGCGCCTGCTTCTTGAGATCGTCGCGCGCCGACGCCGCCGGGAACGCCGGCACCACCAGCGACACCATCGAGGGGAAGCGGCGTCCGAGCGCCGTCACCAGGCTCTCCTCCGCAGAGATCACCGCGATGCGCTTACCCGCGCGCAGGGGGAAGAGGTCGGGCTGGCTGCGCAGCAGGGTGACCCCGGCACTCGCGATGCGGCCGGCGAGCTCGCGCTTCTCCCCCAGCAGGGCCAGCCGTTCCTCGAGCGGAGGCACCGGCTCGAAGAGCCCGCGGCGCGCCTTCAGGGTCAAGATGCGGCGCACCGCCCCGTCGAGGCGGGCCCGGGGCAGCTCCCCGCTGCGCGCGGCGTCGAGCAGGGCGACCCACACCTCTTCCTTCTTTTCCAGCCGCCAGGGAATCAGCACCATGTCGGCCCCGGCGTTCACCGCCAACACCGCCGCCCGGCCCACGCCGTAGTGACGATCGATGGCGTCCATCTCCAGCTCGTCGGTCAACACCAGCCCCTGGAAGCCCAGCTCGTCGCGCAGCACCCCGCCCAGCACCCGCTTCGACAGCGTCGCCGGCACCTCGTCGCCCGTCAGCGCCGGGGTGGCGATGTGCGCGGTCATCAGCCCGTCGAGCCCCGCCTTCATCGCGTCTTCGAAGGGTCGCAGCTGCCGGCGAACTTCCCGCAGCGGCAGGTGGCTGATCGGCAGCGACTTGTGGGAGTCGGCGTCGACGCCGCCGTGCCCGGGGAAGTGCTTGGCCACGGTGACGATCTGCGCGTCCTGCTGGCCGCGCACGAACATCGCCCCCATCTCGGAGACGAGCGCCACGTCGTCTCCGAACGCGCGCAGCCCGATCACCGGGTTGAGCGGGTTGGTGTTGACGTCGAGCACCGGCGCGA
Organism: Myxococcales bacterium; assembly: GCA_038248085.1. Taxonomy (GTDB): domain Bacteria; phylum Myxococcota; class Myxococcia; order Myxococcales; family Myxococcaceae; genus Archangium_A. The sequence continues at coordinate 8,820 of JBBRUE010000223.1, forward strand.
GGTTCATGTTGAAGCCGAGGCGGCGGAGATCGTCGCCCTGGGCACGGCCGGCCTCGTAGGCCAGCTCCGGCTGCCGCGCGGCGCCGAGCACCATGTTCCCCGGGAGCACGAGGTTGCCGTCGGA
>JBBRUE010000224.1:0-8939 GCA_038248085.1 Myxococcales bacterium
GCTCTTCCGGAACCTCGAGGGGCTGCGCGCGAATCAGCTGCTGGAGTCGCCCCTGGGGTCGCTGGTGTGGCTGGCGAGTCGGCGACCGGCGGTGCAGCTCAGGGCAGTACGCGGCCCCACTTGTCGAGCTCCACGCCGCAGCCCGCGCACGTCCACCCGCCCCAGAGGAACTGCCGCGCGTTCGTCGGCACGCGCACCTTCGGCAGTGGCCGCGCGCACTTCGGGCACGCGTTGGGCGGCGAGAGGTTGATGCCCAGGGCCGTCTTCTGCTGCGTTCCGCGGATCAACGTCACCAGCAGCACCACGCCGAGCACGCCCAGGCCGACCGCGCCCAGCAACACCACGCCGATGATCACCAGCTCACCCAGGCCCACGTTCAGCATGACTCACCTCACCCGGCGTGCTGCATGGCGCTGACCGGCTTGAGCCGCGCGGCGATGAACGAGGGAATGACGGAGATGATCGTCACCACGCTGGTGATGAAGAGCACCGTCGCCCCGACCCACTGCGCGGTCGGCAGCACCACCAGGGTGTCCGAGAGCAGCACGAACTGAACGCCGATCGGCAGCGTGACGTGCGACGCGTTGAGCACCACCGAGAGCAGCACCCCGAACACCGCCCCGCCGAGCGTCGAGATCAGCCCGAGCAGGAAGCCCTCGGCGAGGAACATGAACAGCACCCCGGTGCGCTGCATGCCGATGGCGCGCAGGGTGCCGATCTCCCGCGTGCGCTCGCGAATGCTGATCCACATCACGATCATGATCCCCACCCCGATGACCTGCAGCAGCACCGCCCCGAGGAAGAACGAGAGCGCGCTCACCAGGTCCACCGTCCACGCCACGAAGCTGACCTCGTCGTGCCAGTTGGTGAGGTCGAGCCGCTGCCCGACCCACGGCTCGCGGCTGACGTTCTCGAACTTGAAGAAGAACGCGCGCGGGTCATCATCCATCAGCGTGTAGCCGGCCTTGCCCAGCGCGTCGCGCAGCCGGGCCTGCACCTTCTTCACGGCCACCAGGTCGGACGTCGGCAGGTAGATCTGCAGCGCGCCGGTGGTGTCGTCCTTCAGCTGGTACAGCTGGCGCAGCGTCACCTCGTTCATGAAGCACGAGAACTGGCTCATCATGCCCATGCTGCGCACCACCGCGACCACCGTCACGTCGACGGTGTTGTTGGTGCCCCGCGGCGTGGGGGCAGAGATGGTGAGCGCGTCGCCCACCCGCACGTTGAGGTTCGCCGCCTGCTCCTCGAAGAGCATGATGCTGCCGGGCTTCGCGAGGTCCTCCAGCTTGCCTTCCTTGACGTGGAGCGACTTCATCAGCCCCGGCTCCTTGTTGATGTCGATGCCGCCCAGGCCGATGAGCGTCGAGCCCGTCTCGCTGACCACCTTCGCCCAGCCGCGGCCGCGCGAGGCGATGTAGGTCAGCTCCGGCACTTCCTTGCGGATGACGTCGATGACCCCCGGCGCGCGGGTGACGACCGGCGCGGCCTGGCCGGAGGTCACCTTGAAGAAGCCGGCGACGTTGACGTGCCCGCTCATCAGCGTGGTGGAGGTCTCGATGAGCGAGCGGTTCATGCCCTCGCCGATGCCGAGCATCACCACCATCAGCGTGGTGACCAGGCCGATCGACGCCATCAACACCCCGGTGCGGCGCCGGTGCTGCCACAGCGAGAGGAACGCGATTCTCAGGAGCATCATCGGTCAGGCCTCCGCGGACTGCATGGCGGTGATCGGCGCGACGCGCGTCGCCAGCACCAGCGGGAAGATGATCGCCAGCACGCTGACCACCAGCGTGACGACGACCGCGAGCACCAGGCCCGACACGGTCAGCTCCGGCCGCAGCACGGGCCCAGAGAAGAAGAAGTAGAGCTCGTCACGGAACGCGGGGATGCCGGTGTCGTGGAGGTACTTCACCACCAGCGAGCCCACCGCCGCCCCCAACGCCCCGAAGCTCAAGGCGAGCATCACCGTCTCCACCAGCACCATCGAGACCACGAAGGTGCGCTGCGCCCCGATGGCCCGCATGGTGCCGATGGTGCTGGTGCGCTGCAGCGTGGCGATGGTCATGCCGATGGTGACCACGATGAGCGCGAAGAAGGCGAAGGCCGCCACCACCGCCAGCAACATCAGCCGGAAGAAGTCGATGAACTTGCCGAGGAAACCAGCCGCCGAGTTCCAGCTCACCACCAGCGTCTTCGGCTTCGCGCCGTCGAGCAGCGCGTCGAGCGTCGCCACCTGGGCCGGCTCGAGGTTCGCGCGCTCGGCCTTGAGCGCCCCCTGCAGCGCCAGCAGCGCCGAGACCGAGGGTTTGAACTCGCCCTTCGCGCGGGCCTCCTCGAGGGCCACCACTGGTGAGAGCGCCGCGGTGAGCGAGGCCGGGAGCTTCCCCGACTCGGCGAGCGCCTTCGCGGCGGCGGTGCGCGCGGCGTCGGGCGGCGGGGCGTCGGTCGAGAGGAGCTTCTCGATCTCGTCCTGGGTGCGCAGCTGCGCCAGCGGCGAGCCGTCCTTGAGGAGGATCGCCGCGTGGAGCACCACCCCGTCGTCGATCTCCCCGGGGAGGAAGGTGTCGCCCAGCTTGCGCACCTTGACCGAGCCGCCTTCCTTGCCGGTGAAGGCGTCATCGAAGGGCCTGGCCTCGACCTGCTGCACGATCTCCGCGTCACCGCCGAAGAGGTCGGCCTCGGCGTTCTCGCGGCTGACTTCCTTCGCGCCGGTCTGCGCCTTCATCGCGTCGAGCTCGGCCTTCTTCTCGACGGTGAGGAAGCCGTAGAGCTCGCGGAAGGTGATCATGTCGACCAGCGCGTTGGCCCCGGCGAGCGGCGACTTCTCGAGGCCCTTGAGCTCGAACACCCCGTAGACCTTCACCAGCGCGGTCTGCAGCGAGCCCGAGCGCCCGAAGGACCGCAGGGTCATCGTGTCGCCCACCTTCACCCGGTAGAGCGAGAGCATCGGGGCGAGCTGCGCGTAGAAGAACTGGTAGCGCGCGTCGAAGTTCTCGTCGGTGACGCTGAAGAAGTTCGTCAGCAGCGCCGCGAGGTCGGTCTCCGGTGAGGCGAGCAGGGTCTGCAGGCGCTTGATCGCCTCGGTGGTGCCCAGCCCGTCGAGCTGGAGCACGATCTCCCGCGTCTGGGCCTGGTTCTCCTTCACGAAGCGCTGGAGCTCCTTGTCGGATGGGTCCGACAGCTTCCGGCCGGCGGCGCGCGCGTCCTTGATCTTGTCGAGGCGGCGGGCGTTCTTGAACTTGAGGAACTCCTCCATGAAGTACCGGGGAATGAGGATGCCGCGGTGGCCCGAGGGCACCTTGCCGCCCTCGACGATGGTCATGCGGTCGAAGGTCTCCTGGTACGCGTCGAGGTCGGTGCCGAGGTAGCGCACGAAGAGCATGTCGCTGTCGCTGACGATGGGCGCGAGCCGGTTCTCGAGGAACTCGAGGTGGCCCAGCGGGTCATCATCGAAGTCGGCCCAGAACGCGTCGGAGCCCGCCTTCGCCAGCACCTCGCGCACGCCCTGGTCGAGGTCCTTCTCGGCGGTCAGCTCCTTCTCGCGCTCGAGGTCTTTGCCGAGCACCGCCACCATGTTGCGGACGTGGCCCTGCAGGCTCTGCTTCTTCTGCGCGTAGTCCGCCGGGGGCTTCTTCGTCGCCTCTTCACCCTGCTCGCGCAGCAGCGTGCGCAGCTTCTCGAGCGTGACGTCGACGGTGTTGCCCGAGCCGATGATCGAGGTGGCGGCGCCCATCGGCACCACCCGCGCCACGTTCGGCACCTGGAGCAGCTTCGCCTTCACCGCCTTGAAGTCGTCGATGGGCGTGAGCGACGAGTCGCTGCCGTCGACCTTGCCGTAGATCTCCAGCGGGTCCTTCGACCGGGCGCCGTAGACCTGCATGTGGCCGGTGATCGAGCCGACGATGCTCTTGCTGAGCGCTTCGTCGAGCGTCGAGAACACCGAGCCGCCGACGACGAGCAGCGCCGCCCCGAAGAGCAGCACCAGCCCCACGAAGAGGTTGAGCATGCTCGAGAAGATGTTCGCGATCGCGATGCGAACGAGGATGACGGTCTTCGAGAACATGCGTGGTGCGTAGCAACAAACCGCCTGTGCAGCCGCAGCAAGTGGAGCCGCGGCTGCGACCGGGTACGTTGAGAGCCATGAGCACCCCGGCCGCGCCCCGCGATCCCGAACTCCGGTCCGCCGTCGGGCCGGCCGGGCCCTTCGGCTACACCGACGAGGGCCGCGGGCCGGTGATCGTCGCGGTGCACGGGTTGCCCGGCAGCACGCGCGACTTCCGCTGGCTCGGCGCGGCGCTGCCCGACACCGTGCGTTTCGTGCGCCTCGACCTGCCCGGCTTCGGGGGCACGCCGCTCTCGACGGGGCCGGGCCCGGGCATCGACGCGCGCGGGGCCTTCGTCGCGAGGGCGCTGGCCACGCTGGGTCTCGAGCGCTGCGTGCTGGTCGGCCACTCGATGGGGGGCGCGGTCGCGATCTCGGCGGCGGTACAGTCGCCCGGGCGCGTCGCGGCGCTCGGCCTGCTCGCGTCGATCGGCCTGCGTCGACACGTGATGCTCCGTCGCTTCGTCGGCCATCACCTGTTCGCCCGCGCGGTCGACCTCCCGCTCGTCCGCAGGCCGGCGCGCGCGCTGCTCAAGGCGCTGCTCCGCCAGGCCGGGTTCCCGGCGCAGATCACCGGGGCCGAGGTCGCCCAGACGCTGCGCTGTGTGGCGGCCGTCGACTTCGAAACCCAGGCACGCAACACCGCGCGCCTCGCGGTGCCGACGCTCTCGGCGTGGGCCGAAGACGACACCTTCATCGAGCGCGCGATCTTCGAGGAACACGCCGCCGCCCTCCCGCGCGGGACCCGGCTCACCTTTCCTACCGGGGGTCACAACATCCAGAAGAGCCACGCCGTCGAGCTGGCCGCGGCGCTGGTCGAACTCGCCGCCAGCCAGGCATGACCGACGCCTTCGAAGCGATCGACCGGGCCTACTCCGGTCGCCGGAGCATCGGCGTCTCGCCGGTCAAGGCGTTCACCGCCAGCACCCGGTAGGCCGCGACGCCCTGGGTCTTTCCCTTCACCTGCATCGGCGCGACCTTCTGCACCTGGAATGCAGGGCCCGCCAGGCGCACGGTGCGCTCGGCCGCCAGCACGTCACCACCTGCCGCCTTGTCGCACAGCCGAGAGGCGGTGTTCACCGAGTCACCGATGGCGGTGAACTCGTGACGGTCCTTCGAGCCGATGTACCCCACCACGGCCGGGCCGGTGTTGACCCCGATGCCCACCGAGATGGGCTTCTTGCCCTCGGCGACCCGGGCGGCGTTGAGGGTGGTGATCGCCTCCTGCATCTCGAGCGCGCAGCGCAGGGCCCGCTGCGGGTTGTCGGCGTGGACGAGGGGAGGCCCCCAGGTCGCCATCACGCAGTCGCCGATGAACTTGTCGAGGTTGCCCTCGTGGCCAAAGATCGCGCCGGCCATCGCGGTGAGGAACCCGTTGAGCATCGCGACCGTCTCTTCCGGGCTCTCGGCCTCGGCGAGCGTGGTGAACCCGCGAATGTCGGCGAAGAGGCAGGTGACCTCCGCTTCCTGCCCGGCCTGGAGCAGCTCGATCTTGCCCGACACCACCGCCTCGGCTACCGCCGGCGCGAGGAACCGCGAGAGCTCGGCCCGGGTGATCGCCTCGCGGTCGATCTTCTGGGCCAGCTCGGCGTTCTCGAGCGCCCCGGCGGCCTGGGAGGCGATGCCCAGCAGCAGCTTCAGGTCTTTCTCCGAGAAGGCGTTGGTGCGCTCGCGGGTGTCGCAGAAGAGCACGCCGCGCAGCTCGCCCTGGCTGAGCAGCGGCACCGCCATCGCCGAACGAATGCCCTGGGCGACGATGGACTGGGAGGAGGAGAACCGGCTGTCGATCATCGCGTCGGCGGTCAGCACGGCGCTGCGCGTCTCGACCACCCGCTTGAGCACCGTCTCGGGCACGTTGATGCCGGCCCCCGTCGCCTTCCGCTGCAGCACTGCTTGCGGCGCGAGCTGGCCCGTCGCGTCGGGGATGAAGATGACCGCGTTGTCCGCCTTGAGCAGCTCGACGACCAGCTCGAGGGTCTTGGCGAGCAGCTTCGTCAGCTCGCGCTCATTGCCGACCAGCCGGTGGAACTCGTTGGCGATGCGGAGCTTCTCGTAGTCCTGCTTGAGGGTCTCGACGTCGCTCAGGCTGTCGGCCGCGCGGAACCCCGGCGACTCGGTGTGCTTCACGCTGGCGAGAAACGCGGGCATCGACTGCAGGCTGCCGACGATGGTGACCCCACCCCCGCGGGAGCGCGCGACGGCGCCATCGTGAAAGGTCAGCGTGCTGCTCCCGAGGACGATCTCGTCGCCGTCCCGCAGCTTCGCTTCGGTCACCTTCTTGCCGTTGACGAAGGAGCCGTTGGAGGAGCCGAGGTCGCGCAGCACGAAGCCCGTCCCCAGCTTCTCGATGACGCAGTGGTCCTTCGAGACCTCGCGATCGATCAGCCGCAGCGTGTTGGCCGGGTGGCGACCCATCGAGGTGCGCCCCTCGAGGGGCAGGTCGCCGACCTCGTGACCCGCGAAGCGCCCCGAGAGGCGCGGGCCGGTGACCTGCCCGGGCGGGAAGACTCGGATCCCCTGCTCTTCACTCATCGCGAACCGCCCTTGGCGCCCGGCCCATCGACGCAAGGTCGAAGGCTAGCCGAACCAGCGTCGGTCCTGCGCCCGCCTTCTCGGCGAAGCAGGGCATTGACGACAAAAGAAAACTGGCCGGAGCAGCGAAGCCCCGGCCAGTCGCACTTCGAAGTTCAGCCGAAGCTCAGCGCAGGTTGCCCGACAGCTTGTTCATCGTGTCCTTCTGGCCGGCGAGCACGTCCGAGAGGCTCTTGAAGTAGTTCTGCATGTTCTGGAGCGCCTGCTGGAACTTCAGCATGTCCTTGTTGTACGCCGCCTGGCCCTTGATGGACTCCATGTCGTAGTTCTCGGGGTTCGGAGCCTTGTCCGACGACCCAGCGCCGCTCGGCCCGCTCGCGTTGGTGGCGCCCGTGCCCGAAGCGCCCGAGGTGGAAGGCGTGCCCGTCGCGGCGCCGGTCGAGGCCGAGGTGACGCCAGCCATCGCCCGGGCCATGTCGGCCTGGAACTGCGCCTGGCCCTGGATCGAGTTCATGTCGTAGTTGTTCGGGTTGGGCACGTTCTTGGCGCCCGCGGTGGTGGCCGCCTTCACCTGGGCCTGCGCCATCGCGTTGTTCTGGAAGGTCATCATGTCGCGCTGGAACTTCGCCTGGCCCGAGACGGACGACATGTCGTAGTTCGCCGGGTTCGGCGCACCCTGGGGAGCGGCCGCGGTCGGCGCGGGAGCGCTCGCCGCCCCCGGAGTGTTCGCCGCGATGGCGCCGGTGCGGGCCGAGAGGCCGGGCACCGCGATGTTGCCCACGCCCGCCGCGAAGCGCTTGGTGATCGAGTCAGCCAGCTTGGCGATCAGCTTCTCGACGCCGCCCTGGGCCATCGCCTGGAGCTTGGGCAGCGCCTTGCCCAGGAGCTTCTGCGCGAGACCGGCGAGCGGACCGGGCAGGTTGCCGGCGAGCTTCTTCAGCAGCGCCCCACCGGCCTTGAAGGTGTCCCCGACGATGCCCTTGAGGAGCTTGCTCGCGGCCGGCGCGATTGCGTTGATGACCGAAGGGGCAACCTGCTTCACGAAACCGCCGAGCGCACGACCGATTCCGCCGAGAAGACTCATGGTGATTTGTCCTGGGTGTGGGGTTGTTCCGGGATGCTATCCGGGAGCGTGAGAGCTTATCGCCCTCCTGCCGGTGAAGTTTCTCAACTTCTTGGAATCGAGCGCAACTATCTGAAATTTAACGTATTTTAAGCCATCGCGTCGATGATGGCCCGGGTGAATTCCGCGGTATTGGCCTTGCCGCCGAGGTCGCCAGTCTTCACTTTCCCCTCAGTGTAGACCTTCCACACCGCGTTCTCGACCCGCCGCGCGAGCACCGGGAGGTTCATCCAGTCGAGCATCATCACCGACGAGAGCAGCAGGGCGGTGGGGTTCGAGATGCCCTTGCCGGCGATGTCGGGCGCCGTGCCGTGCACTGCCTCGAAGACCGCCGAGTGGTGGCCGATGTTCGCGCCGGGCACCACGCCGAGGCCGCCCACCAGCCCCGCGCAGAGGTCGGAGAGGATGTCGCCGTAGAGGTTCTCCATCACCATCACGTCGAACTTCGTGGGGTCGGTCACCAGCCGCATGCACACCGCGTCGACGATGTATTCCTCGGCCTGGATGGCGGGGAACGCGCGCGACACCTTGCGGAAGCAGTCGAGGAACAGCCCGTCGGACAGCTTCATGATGTTGGCCTTGTGCACCGCGGTGACCTTCTTGCGGCCGTGCTTGGCGGCGTACTCGAAGGCGAACTGGCAGATGCGGGTCGAGGCCTTCTCGGTGATGATCTTCAGCGACTCGACCACGCCGGGCACCACGACGTGCTCGATGCCCGCGTAGAGGTCCTCGGTGTTCTCGCGCACGATGATCAGGTCGACGTTCTCGTAGCGGGTCTTCACCCCCGGCACCGAGCGCACCGGTCGCAGCGAGGCGAAGAGATCGAGTTGCTTTCGCAGCGCCACGTTCGCCGACTGCTGCCCCACGCCGATGCCGGTCGCGGTCGGCCCCTTCAGCCCGGCCCCGTTGCGCATCACCGACTCGATGGTCTCGAGCGGCAGGTTGGTGCCGTACTTGTTGGCCACCTCGGCGCCGGCGTCCCGGTATTCGAACTCGAGGGGCGCCTTGACCGCCTCGAGGATCTTCCGGGTCGCGTCCACCACCTCCGGGCCGATGCCGTCACCGTTGATCAGCGTCACCTTCCGCGTCGTCGAGGTCGTCGAGGTCATGGGTGCGGAAGACCTAGAACGCCGATCGGGATGAATCACCAACGTTGGCGATCGCTTGCATGGGCGATCGACC
>JBBRUE010000225.1:0-8919 GCA_038248085.1 Myxococcales bacterium
GGCGTCGCTCTCCCATGGCGGCGTGAGGATGTCTTCCGCGAGCGTGGCCACCGGGAGCTCCCCACCCGACTCGGGCAGCGCGCGCACCCGGCTCTGCCACCGGCCATGGCTGCCCCGCCCCCCGGCGATCGCCTTCGGCAACGTGCGGGGGTCGAACGCCGGCGAAGGGAACATCGCCCCGCCCGCAGAATCGAAGTTCCCGGTGACGAGGTTCAGCACGTTGATCAACCACGCGCAGAGCGTGCCGAAGGCCTGGGTCGAGGTCCCCACGCGTCCGTAGGCCACGGCCGACGTCGCCGAAACGAAGTCCTTCGCGATGCGCCGAATGACCTCTGCGCTCACGCCCGTCGCGGCGCTCACCCGCTCGGGGGGAAAGCGCTTCGCCAGCGATTCCACGGCCTCCAGCCCATCGGTGAACAGCGCGAGCCGGCCCGGCTTCACGTGGCCCCCTGCGAAGACCTCGTGCAGCAACGCGAGCAGCAGCAGCGCGTCGGTGCCGGGGCGGATGAAGACGTGCGTGTCGGCGCGCTCGGCGGTCTCGGTGCGGCGCGGGTCGACCACCACCAGCTTCCCGCCACGGGCCTTCAGCGCGTCGAGCCGCGCGCGTATGCCCGGCGCCGTCATCAGGCTGCCGTTCGACGCGATGGGGTTCGCCCCCAGCACCAGGAAGTACTGCGTGCGGTCGACGTCGGGCACCGGCAACAGCAACTGGTGGCCGAACATCCAGTACGCCGCCAGCATGTGCGGGAGCTGGTCGACCGACGTCGCCGAGTAGCGGTGCTTCGTGCGCAGGGCGCGCGTGAAGAGGCTCGCGAACAGCATCGAGCCGGTGTTGTGGACGTTGGGGTTGCCCAGGTAGATGCCGACCGAATTCGTCCCGTGCCGCTGCTGCACCGCGTGCAATCCGTTCGCGGCTTCGGCGAGGGCGGCGTCCCACGAGAGCGGTTCCCAGCGGCCGTCCTTCGCGCGGCGCATCGGCTGCCGGAGCCGATCAGGGTCTTCGTAGAGCGCCTGGAGCGCGGTGGCCTTCGGGCAAAGGTGTCCGCGGCTCAGCGGGTCTTCGGCGTCGCCCCGAATCGAGAGCACGCGCGTGCCCTCGAACTCGATCTTCAGGCCGCACATCGCTTCACACAGGTTGCACGCGCGGTAGTGAACGCTGGGCATCTGGCAATCGTACCCGGCTACTGCAGTTCCTTGTCGAGCCACGACTTCGCCACGCCGATCACCAACTCGAGGTTGCCCATCGCGCAGTGGTCGTCTCCCGGCACGAGAAAGAACGTGCGCGGCGCGCCGGCCGTCGAGGGAAACAACGTGTCGTCCCAGGGGATCACCGAGTCCTCGGTGCCGTTGATGGTCAGCAACGGCTTCTTCGCGTCCTTGAGCCCGTCGCTCACCGCCTTCGCCAGCGAGTCGCTCACGCCGGACAGCCCGAACACGTTGGTCTGCCCCATCACCGCCATCGCCGCCTGGACGAAGGCGTCCGGCAGCCGCCCGAAGTTGCCGAGCGTGAAGGCCTTGGTCATCGGCCCGCCGAAGTTCACCGCGGCCTTGATGCGCGGCTCGACCTGCGGCAACCGCACCGCCCAGTACCCGCCGAACGACAGCCCCATGAAGCCGATGCGGGTGCTGTCGATGTCCGGCTCGCTCTCGAGGCGGTCGATGATCGCCGAGTACTCTTCGGTGCCCTTCGCGCTCAGCGGTCGCGGGTTCTGCCCGGTGCCCGGCATGTCGACGAGCACCAGCACCACGCCGTTCGACACCCCGGAGCCGGCGAGCGAGCCCTGGAGCAGCAGCGCGAGCTCCTCCTTGTACCCGTCGAGCCCGCCGCTCACGAGAATGGCGGGCCGCTTCACGCCGTCACCCAGCGGCTTGCTCCGCGTGACGTGCAGCTTTCCCATCGGCGCGTCGAAGTCGATCGGGTCGAAGGCGATGCCGCCCAGCGCCATGGCCTTCGTCGCGGTCCGCAGCGAGCTCGCGAAGGCCTCCTTCTTCAGCGGCGTCTTCGGGTTCGGGTAGTGCGCCACGATGTAGTACCGCGCGGCATCGGCGTAGGCCTTGCCTGCGCCCAGCGGGTCGCTCCCCTCGAGACCGACCGCGATGGCCTCGAGGCGCTTCCCCTCGTCGAGCCACCGCTTGACCCACACGTCGTCGAAGAACTGCGACATCGAGTGCGTGGTGTCGAGGGCCTGCGCGAGGAACGTGGGGTCGACGCCCAGCCGCTGCCAGCGCGGGAGGTCGACGCGCATGAAGAACGCCTTCGGATCGCGGGTCGGCCCCGCGCCCGCACACCCCATGCACACCACCAACGCCCCGAGCACCGCGAACTGACGCATGCACGCATTGTCGCCACGGCGACGAAAAGCGCGAGAAACTACCGGCCATGGTCAGCGCCTTCTTCGCCGCCGTCTCCGTCGCCGCCGTGGTCATCGGCGTCGCGGGCGTGGTCACCTTCTTCCTTGGGCTCCGACGGCTCGGCGAAGCGTCGGGGTCCCGCAAGTGGCCGACGGTGAAGGGCACGGTGCTCACCTCGAAGGTCGAAGAGCAGCTCAGCCGCCACCGCGACGAAAGTGACGACGCCGACGCGCCCGAGCAGGTCAGCCGCACCTTCAAGGCCACCGTCACCTACCGCTACGTGGTCGCCGAAAAGACCCTCGAGGGCGCCCGCGTGGCCCCCGACGAGCTCGAGACCAGCGACCGCTCCGCCGCCGACGACCTCGTGCGCACCTTCCCTCCGGGGGCCCCGGTCGACGTGTTCTATGACCCGGCCGACCCTGCGCAGAGTGTCCTAAAGCCAGGCATTTCAGGGGCTTCCGCGATCCTCCCGGCGATCGGCGTAGGGCTGGTGGTGCTTGGACTCTCCATGTTCGGAATCGTGTGGAAAGTTTCCGGACACTGATCGCAACTCGCCCGTCTGATCCATCGATAACCTCCCAGCTTCTCCCTCTTCGAACACCGGAACCGACCATGACCACCAATCGCATCGGGCTGAAGAACCAGTGGATGAACACCTCCTGGAACAAGGACACCAAGCCCGCCGCGCCGAAGCCGGCGCCCGCGAAGAAGGACGGCTGGTACCAGAACTCCTACGCCGCGCAGGGTGACAAGACGGCCAAGTGGAGCGGCGGCTGGGGCACCGGTGGCAGCACCAGCGACCTCTTCCGCCCCACCCCGGGCAAGCCGAACTTCCTGACCAACCTCCTCGGCAAGCTCCCCGCGTGGGAGATGAAGGGCGAGTTCCAGGCCGGCACCGCGCAGGTCGTGCACGAGGGCAGCTTCAAGGGCCTCGGCGGTATGGCGCAGGGCCAGGGCCGCATCAGCTTCCTCGAGGCGACGGTTCACGGCTCAGGCAGCGTCGGCTTCAAGGACGGCGCGCTCACCGCCAAGGGCCAGGTCGGCGCCTCGGCGACGCTCGTCGACATGGAAGGCAAGATTCGCCTCGGCAACGGCGAATACGGGCTCGACGCGAGCGGCTCGGCCTTCGTCGGCGTCAAGGCCAACGCGCACGGCGAGCTGGTCATCGACCCCAAGAACGGCATCTACGCCGCGCGGGTCGGAGGCGAGGCCTTCGCCGGCGCCCGGGCTGGTGCAGAAGCGAACGTCAACCTCGGCAAGTTCGGCTCGGTCGGTGGTCGCGCCGAGGCCTGGGCGGGCGTCGGGGTCGCCTTCCACGCCGAGGCCGGCTTCAAGAACGGCCGCTTCAAGGCCCGCTTCGACATCGGCGCCGCGCTCGGCATCGGCTTCAAGCTCGGCTTCAACGTCGACATCAACGTCAAGGGCATCGTCGACGCGGTGAAGGCCCCGTTCAAGGCCATCGGCAGCGCGGTCTCGGGCGCGGTGAAGAGCGTCACCAACGCGGTGTCGGGCGCGGTGAAGAGCGTCGGCAACGCGGTGAAGTCGGTGGGCAACTTCTTCAAGAAGTGGTTCTGACCCCAGCGCGATTCCCCTGCTGAACTTCTCCCTCTCCCCGCGCACGCAGGGAGAGGGTTTTTGTTTCTTTGCGTGCATACTTGCGACCCCATGAAGACGACCTCGCTCGACACGCTCCTCAGAGAAGGTGACCTCGACACGGCCCGGCAGTTGGCCGACGCGAAGCTCAAGGAGTCCCCCGGCGATCGCCAGGCGCTGCTGACGCTCGCCAAGCTCGCCACCTTCGACGGTGACTTCGCCAAGGCCGGCACGCTCGCGGCGCGCGCGACCCTCGACGGCGGGGACGACACCGACTCGTTGATCGTCAAGGCGTCAATCTCAGCGCAGACGAAGAACGAGATCGACGAGAGCGTGGCGCTCTACGAGAAGGCCATCGCGATGGCCAGGCCGCCCCGCGCCGAGGCGTACTTCGGCCTGGGCATGGTGCTCGCCTCTGCTGGCCGCTTCACCGCCGCCCGCGCACCGTTCGAGAAGGCGGTGCAGCTCGACCCGAAGATCGGCCAGTTCCACTTCCACCTCGCGCGGGTGCTGCTCGCCGACGAGAAGCTCGCCGAGGGCCTGCCGCACCTCGAGAAGGCCGTGGAGCTCAACCCGCTCTACCCGCCCGTCTACGAGGCCTGCGTCTTCGTGCTGCAGGAGTTCGGCGAGGTGAACGCCGCCGAGAAGCTCCTGCGCGAGGGGCTCAAGCTGATGCCCAACCACCCCTTCCTGCTCGGGCTGCTCAGCAACGTGCTGGTGGCGAAGGGCGACGCGCCGGGAGCGATGAAGATCACCCAGGCGCTCGCCGCCGAGTACCCCGACCAGCCCGAGACCGTCGCCAACTACGCGCGGCTGATGATGGGCACCGGGCATCAGAAGGCGGCGCTGGAGATGGTGCAGAAGCTCGAGGCCCAGGGCAAGGCGACGGCGCAGACGCGCGCGCTCGAAGGGCAGCTCCTCGAGGCGATGGATCCCCCCGACTTCGACGGGGCCATCGCGGCCTACGCGGCGGCGGCGAAGGAAGACCACCGCGACTGGGCCTCGCTCAACAACCTCGGCCACCTGCTGATGCGGCGCGAGGGCGACGAGGCCGAGAACCTGGGCGCAGCGAGCGAGGCGCTGGAGGCGGCGGCGATGCGCGCCCCTCACCGGCTCGAGCCGCTGATGAACCTGGCCCTCGTCTACGCGCGGCTCGAGCGGAAGGACGAAGCGCGCGACGTCGCCACCGAGGTCGTCACCCGCGCGAACGCCTCGCAGGCCGAGCTGAAGAAGCAGGCCGCCAAGCTGATCAGCTCACTGGAGAAGTGAGCCGCTCGAAGGTCAGTGCACGGAGCGCGAGGGCCAGGATCGACGGGAGGCGGATCTTCACACATCGCGCGACTATCGCCGCGGGCCGGTCCGCTGTCCGCCACGAGTCAGGGAGGCACGCAGATGGAGGCCGGGTCGCACGCGTAGCCCATGCGGCAACCCGTGCCGCTGGCGCCGTCGCAGGTCGCCAGGCAGATGCTCACGATGGTGCCGCCCTGGGTCTGCGCCTGGACGCACGTGCCGCCCGGCGGGCAAGGCTGGTTGTCGCAGTAGCCGCTGCAGTAGCCCCCGACGAAGCCCGTCGGCTGCCCCTGGCTGATCTCGGGGAAACAGAAGGGCATGCTGCCGCTGTTGCCGCACTGCGGGTCAGCCGAGCACGGACTCCCCACGCCACCGGGGAAGCCACCGTCGAGGGGCTGCGGCCCGCCCACGCAGGTGCCGTTCACGCAGCCACCGTTGGGGTCGCAGGGCCGGCAGGCTTGCGCCGAGAGGCCGCACGTCTGGTTGCTCTGAAACGTGACGGGGACGCAGCGGTTGCCCAGGCAGCACCCGTTCGCGCACGTGCCAGGGGTGCACTGGGCGCCGCCGCCACCCGCGCCACCACCCGCCCCGCCGCCGCCGAATCCGCCGCCCATGCCACCACCGAGGGCGCCACCTCCGCCGCCACCGCCTCCCACGCCTCCGCCCGTCGCGCCGCCGCCGCCAGTTCCGCCGCCGGTCCGACCGCCGCCCCCTCCACGGCCTGCGTCGGAGCCAGTCGCAGCGACGCAATGAAAGGTCGCCGTGCAGACGAAGCCGGCCGAGCACGGACGACTGGTGTCACACCAGCGCTCTTCGACGGGGTCCAGGCACGCAGCGCCGGCAACGGAAAGGAAGAGGAGGAGAAAGGCGTGCTTCATGGAGCGGAGCTTCACACACTGTGGCCGCCACTCCGAAATGCTGGCCTGCTACGGCTTGCCCACCAGCGCGTTGACCCGCGCGCGCGATGACAGGGTGCTCGCCAGCCGCAGCAGCGCCTCGGTCAGCGCGGCCGAGATGTCCGTGGGTTCCTGCAGGGCCTCGTGCGAGCGCTCGAGCCGACGCGCGGTGGCGAGCGCTCCGACGCACAGGCGCATCGCCGAGAGCAGCTCCGCCAGCTCGGGCAGATCTCTCGTCACGGCGGTGAAGGAATCGACGAGCTGCTCCAACTCCTCGGTGGTGGCGGCGTGCTCGGCCCGCGCCGCCTCGGAGCCCTCGAGCTCGTCGGTGAGCCGCTGCAGCTCGTCACGCGCGGCGAGGAGCTTCGCCTCGACACCTTCGGCGCGTTGCCGGGTCGCCGCGTCGTCACGCGCCTCGAGTTGTTTCTCGAGCAAGGCCCGCTGTGACTCGAGGCGCTGCACGTCGGCGGTCAGCGCGGCCGCACGCCTGCGTCGCTCCGCCAGGCGTTCCGTGGAGAGGTCCTCGCCGCTCATGGCGCCGCCACCAGCTGTTCCTCGGGGAGCACCAGGACGAAGGCGAGCCGGGTCATGGGTTCTCTTCCGCGGGAGGACGACGCGCTCAACGGGACACGGCGAACTTCAGCGTGACCGCGATCTCCGAGCGCTTGCCCGCCTTCGGCCACTCAGTGGAGGACAGGCGCGCCTTGACGCACGCCGAGACGGTGTCGTCCTTCAGGGTGCTGCCCTCGTCGACGAGGATCTGCTCGGCGGTGGTCTGCTTCGCCTCGAGGGTGATGCGCAGCGACAACAGGCCCTTGAGCTCCGGCGCGTCCTTCAACGCGAGATCGTAGCAACCCTTGAGTGGCTCGAGCTGCTCCGCCATGACCTTCGAGACCGCCGCCTTCTGTTCGGTGGCGGTGAGCCGGGTGACGGAGATGTGCATCTTCGGCTCGGCGGTGAGGAGCAGGGCCAGCATGGAGAGGAGCATCGGCGTCCCTTAGCACCAGCGGTCCGGCTGCGACTCAACCCGCGACGACCCCTGCTGCGAGGGCACCCGCCCAGAGCAGCAACCACGCGAAGAACTGGGCCACCGCGACGCCGATGATCCGCACCAGCGGAGCCCAGGAAAGAGCCCTCGCAGTCGGCGCGGCGCGACGCCACAGCACCACCGCGCACCCCAACATTCCGTACGACAGGAGGTGGTTCCACGGACAGAACGGACACAGCGCCGGCAGGTGAAACAACAACCAGAACAACCGGAAGGTGATCAACGCCGCAGCGCCCAGCGCGATGACGATCAACCCCGCGACCCGCCGATGGGAGGCCGGCCCCAACCGCCACCCCCAGCGCCACACGATGAAGCAGCCGACGTAGAACCCGAGCCCGAGCAGCGCGTTCGGCACGAAGAACGCCCGCGCTTCCGGCGTACGCAGCACCACGTCGCAATCGATGCCCTTCGACCACGAGCACAGCCCGGTGCCCGGAATGACCAGCCCCGCCTTCAGCGCGAGGTAGCGCCACGAGAGGTACGCGAGGTCGATGACGGTGAGCGCCGACAGCACCGACATCGCCTTCTCGATCCGAGACGAGCTCACCGGGTGAAGACCATTCCGGCACCCTACCCGGGTGGGTGCCGTCTCGCGCTGGTGACAGGCATCGGCCACACTCCGGCCCGCATGCGCCCAACTCCGAGAGCGACGTCGACCTGGCTGGCCCTGTGCCTCTTCACCGCGTGTGGTGGCGAGGTGAGCGTGACCGCGGTCTCCACGAGCGTCGACCGCCTCGCGAGCGCGGACCCGGTCATCACCGAGCGCCTCATCACGAAGTCGGTGCCGTGGGCGACGGCGAAGGGCCTGACGACGAGCCTGCCGCTCCCCGCCGGGTTCTCGGGCTTGCAGGTCACCTTGCCGCGCACCAGCCGCGACCCGCTCGAGGTGGGCCTCGCCGGAGGCACGCTGCTCTCTCTCACGGCGCGCGACGCGAAGGCCTCGCCCCTCGAGCTCGACGGGCGCCGCGCCCTCTACCGTGACGTCTTCCCCTCGACCGACGCGGTGCTGGTCAACGGGGCGGACTACGTCGAGCAGCTCTGGTTGCTGCGCGACGAACGGGCCCCGCGCCGCTTCGAGTTCGACGTCACCTTCCCCGGCGTGGTGCAGCGCGTGCGGGAGACGCACGGGGGCCTCGAGTTCGCCGACGCGCTCGGGGCGCCGGTGCTCCGCATGCCCGAGCCCTGGGGCGTCGACGCGCTGGGCCGCCGCGTGCCCGCGAGCGTGAGGTGGGTCGAGCACCGCGTGGTGGTCGAGGTGAACGCCACCGATGTGAGCTGGCCCGTGCTCCTCGACCCGGTCATCGAGATCATCGGGTGGACCCAGGTGGGCTCGGTGCAGGCGCGCACCGGCCACGCGATGGTCTCGTACGGCGGCAAGGTCTTCCTCTTCGGCGGCTTCGCCAACGGCACCGTCGTCAACGACACCTGGGAATGGGACGGCACCGCGTGGACCGAGCGCAAGCCCGCCGCCAGCCCGACGCCGCGCTTCAACCACACCATGGCGACGCTCGGCACCAGGGTGGTGCTCTTCGGCGGCTCGAACTTCTCCTTCAACCTGAGCGACACGTGGGAATGGGATGGCACCACGTGGACCCAGAAGACGCCGGCGACGCACCCGCCCTCGCGCACCAGCGCGATGATGACGACGCTCGGTACGAAGGTCGTGCTCTTCGGCGGCCTCAGCTCCACGACGCTGGGCGACACCTGGGAATGGGACGGCACCACGTGGACCCAGAAGAC